>CAMYNQ010000013.1 GCA_947259785.1 uncultured Chromatiaceae bacterium
TACAGGACAAGCTTGAGCACAGTTTAAGAATGGTGCCACAGTGGCGGCGCGAGGCGAGAGAAAAACTCAAACAGCTCAATGAAGAAGTGGTGATCTCGGCTGTCGGCCACCTTACTGACGAGCTGCTTGAGCGATATAAGAACTATGAGGATGTCCTGAACTACCTCAATACCGTCCAAACTGATGTAATCAATAATATTGATGATTTTCGTCATGGTGAAGATGATCAGTCAGGCATTAACCTGGGGATGATGCAGCAAGGCTCAAGCTTTAGGCGCTATGAGGTCAACGTTCTGGTTGACCACGGTAAGGCTTCCGGCGCTCCGGTTGTATTTGAAGAAAATCCCACCTATCAGAACCTGATTGGCCGCGTAGAGCATATGGCTATGATGGGGGCCTTGATAACTGACTTCACACTCATCAAGTCAGGTGCGTTGCATAAGGCCAATAATGGCTATCTTGTTATTGAGGCTTACAGGCTTTTACAACACCCGTTTAGCTGGGAGGCGCTCAAGCGTGCCTTGCGTTCCGCTGAGATTCATATTGGTTCACTTGAGCAGATGTTAGGTTTTGTTAGCACAGTCTCTCTTGAACCTGAGCCAATGCCTCTGAACGTCAAAGTGGTATTGGTTGGTGACCGAATTCTTTATTACCTGCTTTACCATCTTGATCCTGAGTTTCAGGAGTTGTTCAAGGTCGCTGCCGATTTTGATGATCAAATGGACAGAAGTGTTGAAAGCCAACATTTATACGCTCGCCTGATTGCCACATTGATAAAGAAAGATGAGTTGCATGCGTTTGATAAGTCTGCCGTAGCACGCGTTATCGAACATAGTGCCAGGCTAAGTGAAGATGCCAACAAACTTTCAACCCATATGCGCAGCATCTGCGACCTGTTGTGTGAGGCCGATTATTGGACGCAGCAACATGGCCGTGATGTGGTGACGGCTGAAGATGTTCAAACCGCTATAAATGCCCAGATACGTCGCAGCAGTCGGATGGAAGAACACCTACATGACAGCATACAGCGCGATATTTTGCTGATCGACACCAGTGAAACAAAGGTCGGCCAGGTCAATGGTCTATCTGTTATTGATCTTGGCAATATCTCATTTGGTACGCCTAGCAGGATCACTGCTCAGGTACGGATGGGAGATGGTGATGTGCTTGATATTGAACGTGAGGTTGATTTGGGTGGTCCGATCCATTCAAAGGGGGTCTTGATTCTGTCTGGATTTCTCGGCGCCAGGTATGCAAAAGAACAACCTTTGGCGTTAACAGCAAGCCTGGTGTTTGAACAATCCTATGCTGAAATCGAGGGTGATAGTGCCTCATCAGCAGAATTGTATAGTTTGTTGTCGGCATTATCTGATGTGCCGATCAAACAGGGTTTTGCGGTGACAGGCTCGGTTAATCAACATGGCCAGGTTCAGGCAATTGGCGGTGTTAATGAAAAAATTGAAGGCTTCTTTGACGTTTGTTCTGTGCGAGGACTCACAGGTGAGCAGGGAGTACTTATTCCCAAGAGCAATGTCAATGACCTGATGCTGAGACAAGATATTGTTGAGGCTGTTGAACAGGGACGGTTTTCTATCTATGGCGTTGAAACCATAGACCAGGGTATAGAGATTCTTACTGGGATTGCAGCCGGTGAATTGGATACAGAAGGCCAATATCCAGAAGACAGTATTAATTTTAAGGTTGCCTCACAACTGTTTCGTTTTGCGATAATCCGTCACGAATTTGGTGAGTCAAAAAAGGATGAAGAAGAATCGACTGAACACACGGATAAACACAGCCATAAAAAAAGTAAAGAATAATGGTTAGTGTTGCCAATTCGTCAGGTGGTGAGGCTGGTAAGCAGCTAATTGACCCTGTCAATTGGCTGGCATCGCTTAATAATAAATATTCTGAGCACGGACTGGCCATAATTGAAAAAGCCAGCTTGGTTGCTCAGTCTGCCCATGCCGATCAAAAACGCATTTCCGGCGAACCTTATTTTCAGCATTCACTGGCTGTAGCGGATATCCTTGCCAATATTGGCATGGACTATGAAACAGTTGCGGCGGCATTGCTACATGATGTGGTTGAAGATTCAGACATCAGCCTGGATAACCTTCATAAGCAATTTGGTGCCAGTATTGCCAATTTGGTCGATGGTGTTACCAAAATGCTGCTTATTCAGTCGTTTAAGGGATTGGATGAGTCCAGTAAAAAAGAAAAGAAGGAACGTGTTCAAGCGGAAAGTCTACGCAAGATGCTGCTTGCCATGGTCGAAGATGTGCGAGTGGTGTTAATTAAACTAGCAGACCGTGCCCACAATATGCGTACCTTGTCAGTTTTTTCTGAAAGCAAGCAAAGGCGTATAGCAAGTGAGACCCTTGAAATATACGCACCGTTGGCAAATCGTCTTGGTATGTGGCATCTCAAATGGGAGTTGGAGGATTTATCATTTCGCTACCTCGAGCCAGAGCTTTATAAAAAAATTGCCAAGATGCTCGATGAGCGGCGAGTCGATCGCGAAAGATACATCAATGATTTTGTCCAGACGCTACAGACTGAGTTGACCCATGTTCATGTCAATGCAGAGATTACCGGTCGACCAAAACACATCTATAGTATTTACCGTAAGATGCAGAGAAAAGGCATTGATTATCATCAGGTTTATGATACCCGTGGTGTGCGTGTGTTGGTGGATACAATTCCGGAATGTTATACCGCACTTGGCGTGGCCCACTCTTTTTGGCGTCATATCCCCGGAGAATTCGATGATTATATTGCCACCCCAAAACAAAATAACTACCAATCAATCCATACTGCTGTATTTGGTTCTGAGGGTAAGGTGGTCGAGGTACAAATTCGGACTCATCAAATGCATCAGGATAATGAATTGGGTGTGGCATCCCACTGGCGCTATAAAGAAGGTACAGATTATGATGCCGGGTTTGAGCGCAAAATTTCCTGGCTACGGCAACTGCTAGATTGGAAAGAGGAAGTTGCTGATGCCAATGAATTTGTTGACCAACTTAAATCGGATGCTTTTGAAGATAGGATTTATGTATTCACCCCAAAGGGCAATGTAGTTGATTTGGTTGATGGAGCAACACCGCTGGATTTTGCCTACCATATCCATACTGACGTAGGCCATCGTTGCCGCGGAGCCAAGGTTAACGGCCATATGGTTCCTTTAACCTATCGTCTTAAAACAGGTGAACAAATAGAGGTTCTGACCGTAAAGCATGGTGAGCCGAGCAGGGATTGGTTGAATCCTGAGCTTGGTTACCTAAAAACCAGCCGAGCACGTGGCAAGGTGCTGCATTGGTTCAAAATGCTCAACTTTGACAACAATGTCGCCGATGGTCGCTCAATACTCGAAAAAGAGTTAAACCGGCTTGGATTGACTGACGTTAATTTGGAAAAGCTGTCGCGCAAGTTGGATTATCGAAAACTGGATGATTTTCTTGCTGCGATTGGCCGTAACGACCTCAAAATTAACCGCATTGTCAGGTTGATACAGGAAATTAGGCAAAAACAACAGTCCCCGGTGATTAAAACTCGCCAGCCCGCTCAAAAACATGGCACTGGAAGCAGTGATATTACGATTGCAGGAGTAGGGGACCTTTTGACGCAGATAGCACGCTGTTGCAAGCCCGTTCCTGGTGATGTGATATCTGGTTATATAACCAAAGGCAGAGGTATTTCCATTCATCGTAAGGATTGTCCCAATATTCTTCGCTATATTAATCAGTCACCAGAGCGCTTGATTGATGTGGAGTGGGCCAGTAATGGGGGTGAGCCTCAGGCTTATCCCGTTGACGTGCAGATCAAGGCGTTTGACCGTCAAGGGTTACTTAGTGATGTTGCCACACTGCTTGCAACTGAAAAGGTCAATATTATCGCGGTAAACACACTGTCAGACAAAAAGAGCTACACGGCCAATATGGTGTTAACCCTGGAAATAGAAGATCTAGGTAGGCTTAGTAATATTCTTAATAAAATCAACGGCCTGCCAAATGTGCTTAATGTTAATAGAAAGGGTTAGCTGGATTAGGCTGAGTCCTCGGCAAAATAATCTGGAACATCAAAAGCCTCTGTACCAGGGGCTGCGCCCAATTCGTAAAAATCTAATTCATTGACGTCATCTTCAAGTGCTTCCAGCCACTCTTCAGAGGGTTCTATCTGTTCGGCACCGAGTTTATTCCAGACATCGATATCTAGTCCTTCAAAAGTACCATCGACATATTGAATTTCAATACAGCCTTCATCAGAGTCATATGACGTGACTCGAAAGGTTTCTGAGTCTTGTAATTTATACCAGGAATTTACAATTGGGCTATCAAGCTGTGCCATTTCTACTCTCCTATAGCATCAGTACTACTGAGTCCAAAAAATCCTTTTAAAACAATAGCTAAATAAATTAATTTGATTTTAATTGTTTAACCAAACCATGCTCCCTGCTTAAAAATGTATCGGCCATGATATTAGTAATCTTTAACGTGTTTTTGGTGGTAAAAATTTAGGCAAAGATGCCGAATAGTATTTATACTAATATTAAATGTAAGAGTTTTCCCATCAGGATGTACCCCTGCTCGAGCTTGGGTGATGGGCCCAGGAAGCCGGCAACATACATAGTTAAGGAGAGATATATGAAGCTACCGCTGCAAATTACTTCCAGGAATGTATCGCTGTCAGAAAGCGCTGAACAGTCGATTCGTGAGAAAGCAGCGAAACTTGATCAGTTTTGTGACCAGATCATGGGCTGCCGCGTGCTGGTGGAATCACCACATCGCCATCAACAACGCGGAAATCAATACAATGTCCGGCTCGACATTACCGTGCCCGGTTCAGAAATTGTTATCAAGCGTGAGGAAAATGAAGACCTGTATGTGGCAATCCGAGACGCCTTTGATGCTGCGCAACGTAAAGTGAAAGAACACTCCGCGAAGATGAAAGACGTTAAGGGCGCTGAGAGTATTCCATTGGTTGACCAAGCTCCAGATATTGATATGGATCAAGCGTCATAATTTAAAAATATCAAAGCAACAAATACGCCGGGGCCGAAAGGCCCCGGTTTCGTTTAAGGCTAAAAACTGTTTTCTAACAAAACATCGTCAACAGTCACCAGGCCTGGGCGCGGATAAGGTGCGTCCATACGCTTGCCAATCGCCAGTAGCATGCAAATAGCATGATCATCTGGCAACTTTACCAGCTCAGCCATCTTCTGTTCATCGCAAGCCATCGCGCATGAATCCAGCCCCATCTCCTGTGCCTTTAACATAAGAGCCATTGATGCCATTGACGCTGAACGCATGCCTTCATCGCGTTGAAGTTGAGCATTGTTGGCGTAAATCTGCTGGCTGTTACTAATCATAGAATCGGCCACATCTTTCGGCGCATTCACCCAGTAGCGTTGAGGCTCTTTTTGCCAGGCCTTAACATCAAGGCACACCAGTAGCACTAGCGAAGCATCTGTTACCTGTGGTTGGTACCATGCAGCCGCTTTGGCTTGTTCCAGTAAGTCTTTATCCTGCAGCCAGACAAAGCGCCAGTGTTGAGCATTAAATGCCGATGGTGATAAATTGGCCGCTTCAATTAGCTCGTGAACCTCTGCGGCAGTGACCTGATATGAGGGATCAAAAGCATTAACCGAGCGGCGATTTTTAATGGCGTCAGAGACCTTCACAACAACAACCTTTAACAGCAAATAAACGCACAAGATTACCACATCTACTCACTGAGAGAGAAAGAAATAGCCGGCTGTTCCCGGAGACAACATGCCCCCGGAAATAATTAACTGGATTATCCTTGTAATTAGAAGGGGGTGAATGGCTTACCAGGCTAATGTCATGAAAAAAATTGTCAGTAGAATAAAGGCCACAATCACGGCATCAGCGGCATAACTAGCTGGATGTTCAGGAATTAATTGTTGCATGATCTTCACCTCCATATTATCTGTTGTGATTTCACAGCCAAGCATGAGATGAGGCAGCACAGGACACATGCCGCCCCATGCATGATCAAAATAGTCTATAAATTTATGTATACAAACATCAAATAGATAAAGGTATTTGATGAGAAAAACCTCTCCCCGAGGATGTCCTTATCCTCAGAGTGAAGAGGTTAGCGTCCTTGCTAGAAAAGCATGCCTGTTAATTAATACGTGATATAAAAGAGAAAAGAAATAGCCAGTACAATAGGTATTGAAGCGGCAATATTAGCTACAATATTGCCGGGATACTTAGGATACAACTGGTTCATTGGGTCGCCCTCCAGTTAGCCCATTGAGTTGAAGTATCACAAGACTATAAACAGCAACCCACAATATCGCCCCGTGCATGATAAAAATAGTCAACGAATTGAAATATGCAAGTACAGAAGCAAAACTTTAAACTGCTGGCTATCGACAACCTATAAATCATGTTAAAAAGGGCAAACTATTAAGAAGGAGTCGTTATGAGCAAAAAAGTTATCGCAGCAGCCTTTGCTGCAATGGTTGCATGTGCACCTGTAAGTCAGGTACAGGCCGCAGACCTGCCAGTAAAAACTGTTGAACAAGTATTTGCCGAGCAAGGAAAGCTGTCAGGCAAACATATTCATATTAGTGGAGAAGTTGTTAAAGTTAACAACGGCATTATGGGGAAAAATTTCCTCCATATTCAAGATGGCAGCGGCGCTGAAGGTACCAACGACATAATCGTTACCAGTCAGCAAACCGCCAACGTCGGTGACAAGGTTAACGTTGACGCCCTGGTGACAACCAATCGTGATTTTGGCATGGGATACAGCTACGCAGTTATTCTGGAAGAGGGCAAAATAAGCCTGGCCGATTGATCTGGAGCACAGGGTAAGGGATACCCTACCCTGTGCTTGTTCTTATTTGATTTTGAACATCCGCACATCACCAAACGCACTTTTTACCCGCTTAGGTGAAACGCTTAATACCCGCCAGTAATACTCTCCAGCCGGTAAAGCATCTGAATATTTATAATAGTTATTCATTTGATAGGTGAATTCCTGCAAATCAGTCTTAAACTCAGCATCACGCGCCACTTGTAAAGTATAGGAATTAGCCTCAGGAATCCTCGACCAAGCTATCCAGGGTTTATTTGTTGGCAAGGTAGCACCGTTAGCTGGTGAGTTGGAACGGGGTGGATTTAACGTGCCATGAACAATAAACGGTAGTTCTGCATTTAGTCCTTCCAGCCCGTTATCATCAATCGAACGTAAACGAATGTTGTATCGCCCTGGGCTGATATTGTGCCAATTAAGTTTGGGCTCATTTAGTTGCTCATCAAACAGCACAAGATAGGCATCTGCGGCATATACTAATTGTGCGCGATATGCCTTGGCATCGCTAATGGCTGCCCATTTAAGGTTGGCCTCGCCATTTACACTGCTCTTGGAAAGGTTAGCGATATCTGGCCGCATTAGCCCTTGACGCGGCTCATTCATGGCCTTATCGGCTTCAAGTTGCATTGAAATACCAGCACTAATGCGGCGATGTTTTTTCTCGTTCGCCACAATTGCCGCGCCTTGTTCAACCTCAACCCGCATCTGTTTCCCCGCTTTGCTCGTGGCAACACGGAAACGGGCCGTTTGAGCGCTGACAGACCCTGCCTCAGTGGATACCAGTGCTAATTCTTTATTACCATTAACCTTGTATTCAATCTCACCTTGAATCAGACTCAGCGGCTGAGTCAAAACCACCTCAGTATCTGACAGCAGAACAACAACCGATCCATCGGTTAAAACAATATTGACGCTACTTTTGTCGCCGGTACGAATGCGTGTTTTATCAGCCAAAGCGTCATTAATCTCAAGTTTCGACTGGTTTTTACCTGATACCCGTACGACATGGCCATAAGTGGCTGCCACAGTATTGCCAGAGGAGGAAATGGCGGCGATATCCTTAACTGCCTTAGCGCCTTCTCTGGCAGCGGTTGCCATCCCGGCGGCTGCTTTTTCATCCTGAGCCGGAATTATTGCCGCAGGAGGAAGATCTCCAGGCTTTGTAGATGAAGAAGGTGGCGTAGAAGCATCAGCCATTAATTCAGATGGAATCCGCAACGCCTGGTCAACCTGAAGCTGAGATTTGTCGTCCATACCATTGAATTTCATTAACTTATTCCAGTCCTTAGGACTTTTTAGATTTTCATTGGCAATACTCCAGAGCGTATCACCCGGTGCCACGATATAAACAGAAACATCAGCATGCACAGGTACAGCCACACCAAAGCTGGTAAAGCCAAGAGCCAATGAAGAAAACAGAACTGCGGGTTTGAGTGTATATTTCATAGTAA
The DNA here is from genome assembly GCA_947259785.1 of uncultured Chromatiaceae bacterium. GTDB lineage: Bacteria > Pseudomonadota > Gammaproteobacteria > Tenderiales > Tenderiaceae > Tenderia. The sequence continues at coordinate 8,301 of CAMYNQ010000013.1, forward strand.
ATAAGCGATTAGCCAAACGTGGTAAGAAGGCTATTAGATCGTGGAATGCTAAGAAGGGTCAATAGTTGAGAAACGCTAATTTAGTCTCAGAACAGTATCTAATTATGGAAAAAATAAAACGGGACAGTCAAATGACATGTCCCGAATATATTCAATACTAACAATTTCTTTGGCTTACAGCCTGGGCGCCCCGACACTTTCCGCCTGAGTGCTTGCAGGTTCAGTGACGACTGCGTCCACCGTGCTAGCAGCGGCGGTTGTCAGATCACCCTAACAGCCTATTGAAACGCTGCTGCTATTAAAAGATTAGTTACCAATGATGCTTGATGTATCAGTGCTGGTGGATGTTTTACTGCCACTCCATGTGCCGCTGTCTGGTTCATCCCGCCAAGTACCGCTGGCGTTGCCATTATTTGCAAAGGTGCCACTGAAGGTTGAACTTGCACCCACAGTGCCGGCGGCAAAATTTGCCATGCCATTACTAGAAATGCTGCCGAAAATTGTGTCGCCTTCACTAATGGTACCGCTGCTGTTGATGACGATGCTCCAGGTACCTGAGTAGTCGCCAGAGTAGTTACCCTGATAGGTGCCAGCCAGTAGCCCAAACATGGAGCTTTCAAGGTGGGCCTGTGCTTGCGTCGCAGAGATCAGGTTGGCAGCGCCTGCGCTTCTTGCCGAGGTTAAGGTATTGACCAAAGTCTGGATGTTGCTGTTGCTTGCGAAGTCAGCGATGCTTTGGGCGAAATCGACTGACTCACCCGTAGTCAAACCAGCAACGGTGGCGGTGATGGTGATACCGTTTGATGGATTGCCATCATCATCAAGGGTTTGTAAAAAACGAGCAATATTGGTGACTGTTGGATCGCTGTGATCGCTGGCAGCTGAGACTAAATCAACCGGTGTGATAATTTCGCCGCATGTCGCTTCACCAACGAGGATATCGCCGACATAAAACTGTATCGTTGACTGACATTGAAAGGCACCGCTGGCATCAGTGGTGCCATTTAGGTCACCTGAAACATAGCGCAAGCCTTCAACAGCACTATCGACAAATACGCCGGATGTTGTTTGTGGTGTGCTGTCACTGTCACCACCACAGGCGGCAAGCAAGCTAATGATTGCTGCCGTGGCAAAAGTTGAGAATATTGTCTTGTTTCGGTTTTCATGATGGCCCCATTGTGAATGGTTAATTTATTGTTTATAACCCAGCGATAAAAAATCTCTTCAGCACCTGTTAAAGAGGTTTTATGTTTGCTGTTATGGATCTTGTATTAGTCACTAAACTTTTTGTAGGTAATTCGGTGCGGTTGTGTCGCTGCCTCATCACCCAGGCGACGTTTCTTGTCTTCCTCATAATCGGCATAGTTACCTTCAAACCATTCCACATGGCTGTCGCCTTCAAAGGCGAGCATGTGGGTGGCGATGCGGTCGAGGAACCAACGATCATGTGAGATGACCACGGCGCAACCGGCGAACTCCAGCAGCGCTTCTTCGAGGGCGCGCAGTGTTTCAATGTCGAGGTCATTAGTTGGTTCATCGAGTAGCAAGACGTTACCACCGCTTTGCAGCAGTTTGGCCAGGTGCAGGCGGTTGCGTTCACCACCGGACAGGTCGCCGACACGTTTTTGTTGGTCGCTGCCCTTGAAGTTAAAACGGCTAAGGTAGGCGCGCGAGTTGATCTGCATGCCGTTGACGGTGATGATGTCCTGGCCGTCTGAGATCTCTTCCCAGGCGGTCTTGTTGTCATCCAGCGCATCGCGGCTTTGATCGACGTAGGCCAGCTGCACCGTCTCACCAACCTTCAGTTCGCCTTTGTCAGGTTGTTCCATACCCATTAGCATTTTGAATAGGGTGGATTTACCGGCACCGTTGGGGCCGATAACGCCGACGATGCCACCGCGTGGTAGGTTGAAGTTGAGATCTTCAATCAGCAGGCGATCACCAAAGCCCTTGTTCAGGTTCACCGCTTCAATGACGTTGTCGCCCAGGCGTGGGCCGGGGGGAATGAACAGTTCGTTGGTCTCGTTGCGGGCCTCAAAACTTTGGTTGGCCATCTCTTCATAGCGGGCCAGACGCGCCTTGCTCTTGGAGTGACGCCCCTTGGCGTTGCTGCGCACCCATTCCAGCTCGGACTTCACGGCCTTCATGCGTGATTGCTCACCTTTCTCTTCTTGTTCCAGACGCGCTTCTTTTTGTTCCAGCCAGGAAGAGTAGTTGCCTTCCCATGGAATACCGCGGCCACGATCCAGCTCCAAAATCCAGCCAGCGACATTGTCGAGGAAATAGCGATCATGGGTAACAGCGACCACGGTGCCTTCAAACTCACGTAGAAAGTGTTCCAGCCAGGCAACAGATTCTGCATCCAGGTGGTTGGTGGGTTCATCCAGCAGCAACATGTCAGGCGCAGACAGGATCAACCTGCACAGCGCGACACGGCGACGTTCACCACCGGAGAGTTTAGTTACGTCTGCATCCCAAGGTGGCAGGCGCAGGGCCTCAGCAGCAATCTCAAGTTTACGATCCAGGTTATGGGCATCACCGGCCTGGATGATGTTTTCCAGGTCGGCCTGTTCCTTCGCCAGGGCATCGAAGTCGGCATCGGGTTCAGCGTAAGCAGCATAAACGGCGTCGAGGCGGGTCATGGCTTCTTTGATATGGCCGAGGGCATCTTCGACATTGCCGCGCACATCCTTGCTTGGATCAAGATCCGGTTCCTGTGCCAGGTAGCCAATCTTGATGCCGGGTTGCGGGCGAGCCTCACCTTCATACTCTTTGTCGACGCCGGCCATAATACGGATGACGGTGGATTTACCGGCGCCGTTCAGACCCAGCAGCCCGATCTTGGCACCGGGAAAGAATGATAGCGAGATGTCTTTGATGATGGTGCGTTTCGGGGGTACAACCTTGCTCACCCGGTTCATGGTGTAGATGTATTGAGCCATAATTTTATAGATCCATTTTGTAACTGTTTATTTGTTGTCGATAATTTTAAACGCTATTGGTCTAGCTTACGCGATCGTTATCAGTGTCAATGGTTAACGACTTTGTTCGTTAATCTTATTTTTTTGCTGGTTAGCGGCATCCATAATCGATTGCTCTATTCCTTTTGCCTTGTCGATGGTATCAGTTTGAGTTTTCCAAACATGCTCATCCTTCGATGGCTCATTGGCGGCCTTATCAACACTATCGGAACAGCCGCTAACGATAAAAAATGTCAGAATCAATAGAATCTTATTTCCATTCATTGTCTTTCCTCTAGTTGATTGATGGCATGCTCGTCAAAACTTAGATCACCCGGTTCATGGTTTAGATTACCCTATCGTTGCCACCGTCGATAGGCAGCTGCGCCGCGGTGGTTTTGGCAAACAATGGCCCGCACAGTTCTGCTGTTAGTTCGGCTACATCATGACTGGTGACTTCGGTCTTCAAAATATTTTTTCGTTTGTACTCATCCACTGTCAGGCCGTAATGTTTTGCCCGTGCCGCCAGCACTTCATCGGTCCAGATTCCGGTATCAAAAACACAGTCTGGATGCAGGGTGTTGATGCGAATGTTTTCGCCGCCCCATTCCAGTGCCGCCACACGGGTCATCTGCGTCAGTGCCGCCTTGGATGCGGAATAGGCGATAGCACCGGGACCGGGGGCGAGGAAGTTCTTAGATCCCATTGCCACCACGCGGCCACCGTTAGGTGCCAGTCTCAGGAAGAGATAGGCCTCACGTAGCAACACCAGATTGGCATCAAGATTGATGTTCATTACCTTGCGCCACTCTTCACTGCTCAGGCTATCGATACGACAACCGCCAGGGAATATGCCTGCATTCAACACCAGCATGTCGATGCCACCGAAGTGAGCCGCACCTTGTTGGATGGCATTGATCAGCTGTTGATCATTAGCGACATCGCAGCTAATGCCGAGCACGTCTGCACGCTTGAAGATGGTTTCGACATCAGGATTGATATCCAGTGCAATCACTGCAGCACCGTGGGCCAGCATGGATTCGACACAGGCCTTGCCGATGCCTGAGGCGGCGCCGGTGATCAGGGCGATCTCTCCCTGGAAGGCCGCTGGTTTGCCACCCTTGCGCAGCTTAGCCTGTTCTAGATCCCAGTACTCCATGTCAAAAATATCCTGCGCCGATAGCGCCTGCCAGCCGCCCATCAGTTCGGCGCGAGCGATAATGTCCATGGTGTGATCATAGATGTCGGCGATGATGTTGGCTTCCTTAGCACTCTTGCCTGCGGTGATCATTCCCAGTTCGTTATCGAGGATGACACGGGGGGCAGGGTCGAGCATGGTCTTGGCTTCGCGGGCATTGGCCGAGTTGGTCTCAAAGTAAGCCTTGTATGCCTCTACATAGTCTTCAACATCGCGACCCACCATCGGCAGACGTTTGCTGCGGATGACATGGTCCGGTGTTGCCGGGCCTTGTTGTGAAATTTTGTTCACATCACTGCGATTGCAAAAACTCATCGCTTTGGCATCACGCTGACTGCGCAACACGACAGGAAAACCACCAGCCTTTGAAATGTTCAAACGCAGCTCGGCCAAGGCGACTGCATCGCAAACTTCTTTGGCCGGGCTGTCGTAGTCCAGATCCCAGGCAGATTGTGCCTTGATGTAATCTTCAGCCATGCCCACCAGTGTGATCATACGTTCATAGGATTGTTTGGCATCATCGGCAAAAGAAAAGATGCCGTGGTTCATCAGCAGCATGCCGATGGTATTGTCATTACGTTGTTTTTCAAACTCGATGGCGCAAAGCCGGGCCAGGTCAAAGCCAGGCATGATGTAGGGGACGTAGACCACCGTGTCGCCATAGATCTGTTTAATCTTTTCCAGACCAGCGGGCGTGTTGGTAATGGTCACCACCGCATCAGCGTGGGTGTGATCAACAAACTTATAGGGTAGGGTGGCGTGGAGAATAGCCTCAACCGAGGGGGTCGGGGCCGAGGCATCGGTCATGTGGGTACGCAGCTCGTTAACCATCTGCGGGTCGCTGAGCGATTCCAGCTGTGCCAGCTTGATTAGGTGGTCCAGATTAACAGCAGGAAATCCAGGTGTGTCGATAGTTTCCAGATCCCAACCACTGCCTTTGACACAAAGCAGCGCTTGCTCTTCACCGACGATATTTTTGTCCTTCACTTTGACCGAGGTGTTGCCTCCGCCGTGCAACACCAAAGAAGTGTCTCGCCCCAGCAGGCGCGAGGTATAAACCCGCAGCCCCAGATCACCTTGATATTGCTTGGCTTCGTTATCGTCCCAAAGGCTTTTCATTGCTGCATCCCATCTGTAATCACAAAGTCCAGTATTTTACTGGACTTGCCTGGGCATTGCGACATTGCTAGTCAGGCGTGAGTGGTAGTGTTTTGGTATCGGCAACAGCCTGTCTGTCTGGCAGCACATGCATGAATTCATTGATCAACTTTTCTGCCGTGGCGCGGTAGGCGGTGAGTTTGCCACCGTAGATGCTCACCAAGCGAGGATCGTCTGGCTGGTCGGTATGAAAGATGGTGTCACGCGGGCGGGTGAAGGCTGAGGCTTCGGTTCGGGGCAGCACTCGCAGCCCGGCAAATGAGTCGACGATATCCTTGTGGGTGTTATGGCGATATTTTGGGAAGTAGTAACCCAGGGTCTGTAACAGATAATTTTTTTCTTTGGCCAGCGGATGCACTTTGGCCGGGTTACCCTGGTAATAGCTTTCGGTGGTGCCAACCATTATCTTGTCTTTCCAGGGCATGACAAATACAGCGCGTTTATCTTCGGGTGCTTCGATGTAATAGATGCCTTGTGTAACTGAGCCTTCAAGAATGATGTGAGTGCCTTGGATAAGATCAACTTCCAGCTGGCTGACTTTTTGCGTGATTTTGCTGAGTACATCATTGACCCAGGGGCCAGCGGCATTAACTAGCAATCTTGCATGGCATTCGATTTGTTGCATATCTTTCTGATAACGAACGATATAGCTGAGTTTGTCACGTTCGGCTTCGACCAACTGAGCGGGCATTTCCAGTTCAGCCCCCAGCGATTGTGCTGAGCGCATCACTGCTTCGGTCAACAACTTGTCATCGGTCTGGGCATCGTAATAGCGAAATACCTTTTGCAGGTCTTCATGATCAAGACCATCAAGTTGGTTCCATTCGTGTTTGGGGACAATCTTGAAACGGGTGTCGCCGCTCAGGCCGCCAAGGGTGCTATACAGGGCTAGTCCGGCCCTGATTTGCCAGGCAGTTCTGCTTGTTTCTGAAAATACTGGGATATAAAACGGTTTCAGTTTAACTAGATCAGGGCCGTTTTTGAGTAATAGGGCGCGTTCGTTAAGACATTCACGCACCAGGTTGAATTGGGCGCTTTCAAGGTATCTGAGGCCACCATGAATCAGCTTGCTGGAACGGCTTGAGGTGCCGCTGGCGAGGGCGGATTGTTCTAATACTAGGACTGTAAAACCTTGAGCAGCTGCGGCTTGGGCAACTCCAGCACCGTGGATACCGCCGCCGATAACGACTACATCATATTCGTTAGGCTTCAACGCAGGCGTGTTTCTGTAGACGTTTGCTCTTGAGCATCTCGACGATGGCCATGGTTTCGACGTATGCCGCACCCATGTCAGAAAGTTCTATGGCATGCCGGGCGTCGGTAACTTCGTAAAAGGCCCATTTCCACGGTCCTTTCCATAAGCTGGTGGCATTTTTCGGAATCTTGGTGTGGTTGCAGAAAAGGATGTCAGGTGCCAGTTGGGTGGCAGCAATCATTGATTCTTCATCGTATTTTTTAAGAATCCAGCCGATGGATTGAAATCCCATGGCCCTGGAGCAGCGCAGTGCTAGAGCGTCATAACCAATCAATGTGCAACGTTCGATGATAGGTTCACAGATTTTGGCCAGTGTCTTGATGACCCTTTCTATGCCAAAGGCATCGATGGCTTCCTGTTTGATTTCAACAAAGGCGTGACGGTCTGGCCATTGTTTGAATAGTTCGATGACAGAGGCCAGAGTAGGGATGCCAACATTGGCGAATTTTTTGGGATGAAGTGTTGCTTCGTTGACCAGTACTTCGCTAACTTTGACAAATTCCATGCTGGTGATGCGCTTATTGGTGCCTGTGGTGCGCTTAAGGTTGGCGTCGTGCAACACAACAGGGATTAAATCTTTGGTGAATTGGACGTCGAACTCGATATGTTTGGCGCCAGCCTCAAGTGCGGCTTCAATGGCAACCAAGGTGTTTTCGGGGAATTTTTTGGCGTAGCCGCGATGGGCGATCAGAATAGGTTGTTCCATGGCAATACGTTTTATCCTTAATACGGTGCTTATATAGAGATATAATCTATGTAGCCTTGTTTACTTGCTTATGCCAATTCCAATCTAGCAAGCTACTTAACATATTGAATTTGTCAGATTATTTCAAGTTTTATCGGCGATAATTTTTTCCAAGGCAATGCTCCACTGTAGAAATCGCTGTTTGATCGCTTGATTGTTGCCAGGCGTAAAGGTTTTTGTGTTTTTATAACCAGGCCAATCGAGTGGTCTAGTTGCGATTAAGTAGGCTAATCCGCTGGCCGTGGCTTCATGCTCTTGCGGGCGTATAAGTTTGATGCCAGACAAATCTGCAATGTACTGACACAGTCCATCCAGTTTTGATAATCCGCCGCTGATAATGATGTTGTCTGGTTTATTGATGGTTTTTTCCATTACGTCGAGATTGCGCTGAATCAGAAAGACGATGCTTTCAATGACTGCCAGCAGCTTGGCATTGAGGTCGCCATCACCAATAAACCGTGGTTCGATGTCAGCCTGCCAGTCGGGTGAACCCAGGCCAGCAATGGTGTTGATAAACAGTGGCGGTGTAACGGGGTTTGTCAGGCAGTCAGCAACCTGTTTTTCTATAGCATTGATGCAGTATTTTTCCGCAAACCACTGTAGTGCACGGGCCGCGCCATTGACGCTGCCTTCAAGGGTGTAGCAGTGATATGAGTCATCTTTGTAGGCCAGACTGGTCAGCAGTTTGTCGCTGCGTGTGACTTCAGCCAGGGGGCGTTGAACAAAGGCGCCGGTGCCGATATTGAGATACGCTGTTTGTGGTTTTGCTGTGCCCCAGGCAAATAGTGCGGCAGACTGATCACCAGTGATCACCGTCATCGGAATATCGAAGCCAAAAATATCAAGATGGCCAAAGTTGCCGCTGCTAGGTTGACACGATGGCAGGATATTCCTATCAATGCCAAATAGCTGCAACAGCTCTTCATCCCAGTTATGGGTATTGATATTCCATAATAAGGTGCGTGAAGCATTGGCCGGATCGGCCAGTAAGGGGCGTTGCTTGATCAAGTGGTAAGCAAGAAAGCTGGCCATAGGGCCAATGATGAGGTCGTTATCTTGCTGAGCCTGTTTGACTGCGGTGATATTGTCCAGACACCAGCGCATTTTGCTGGCGCCATAGTGGGGTGATATAAATAGCCCGGTCTTGTTGTGAATCTGCTCACGGCTGTCCTGAAATTGTTGCAACCATTCTGTCTGGCGCCGGTCTTGCCAGCTGATGATAGGGCTTAAGGCTGCACCGTTGTGGTGATTCCAGCAGGCGATGCTGGAACGCTGTGTGGCGAGTCCGGCCGCCTTTAGGTACTTCTTGCCAGCGCCAAGCGTTTTCAAGCTAGCTTGAATTGCCTGGAATGTGGCGCTAATCAGTTGCTCTGGATCATGCTCAACCCAGCCTGGAATGGGGCTATGCGTATCTATCTGGCTTTCAGACTGAGAAACGATGTTTGCAGACTGATCAAACACCATTGCCCGGCTGGCATGGCCGCCCTGGTCGATGGCCAGGTAATACTCTGGTGTGCTCATTCGTTAACAATATTGCGCGGCGTGCCGGCCAGAAAGGCACTGATGTTGAAACTTATTTGATCTAGCAGGCGTTGGCGCGAGGCACGGCTGGCCCAGGCGATGTGAGGGGTGATGATCAGATTGGGGATATCACCAGCCAGTAGTGGATTGCTGGAGAGTGGTGGTTCTTGGCTGAGCACATCAAAACCTGCACCGCCGAGATAACCATCGCGCAGGGCATCGGCCAGGGCCTGCTCGTCAACGATGCCGCCACGGGCGGTGTTAATCAGCATGGCACCTTGCTTCATCTGTTTAATTTCAGTTGCGCCGATAAGGTCTTGGGTTTCAGGTGTCAGCGGGCAGTGCAAGCTAATGATGTCTGAATCTGTTAACACCTGATCAAACGACAGCCTGCCTGGGCGTGGTTCTCTGCCACGGTGGTCACTGATCAGCACCTGCATACCAAAGGCCTCGGCGATACCGGCCACGGCCTGGCCTAGTTCGCCATATCCGATGATGCCCAGCGTTTTGCCGCTGAGTTCTTCGATGGGGTAATCGAGCAGGCAGAAGTGTTGGCTTTGTTGCCATGCCCCTTGCATCACGGCGCGACGGTATTTGCCTAGATGGATGCTAAGAGACAGGATCATGGCGAAGACATGCTGGCAGACAGAGGGGGTCGCATAACCACGCACATTACAGATACTGATGTTATGTCGCCGTGCCGCATTAATATCGACATTATTGGTGCCTGTGGCAGCAACGCAGATTAGTTTAAGCTGTGGCGCAGACTGGATGGCTGGTTCGTCGATCATCACCTTGTTGCTGATAATGATCTCGCTGGCGGCAATGCGCGAACTTAGATCAGCGGCTCGGGTCTGCGCGTAAAACTGCCAGTCATCAATGACGTTGTCGAGTGAGCTGAAGTCCAGGTCACCACGGTCGAGTGAGTCGCGATCAAGAAATACACCTAGCATAATTGTGCTCCAACTTTTATCTGGCTTTACTTTACAATGTTGCTGCAGGAATGTAATTAAATGCCTCTATAAATAAAAGATGAACTATGGTGAACATACAGTCAATCCTTCATGGCACAGTGATCGTGGCCGACCTTGATGTCTCGCAACGGTTTTATTGTGATGTGTTGGGCTTGAGTATTAACCCTGATCGACCTGATTTAGGTTATCCAGGACTTTGGCTCGATGTTGGCCCACAGCAAATTCATTTGATGGAGCTGTCTAATCCTGATCCCGTTGATGGCAGGCCGGTACACGGAGGAAGAGATAGACATATCGCCTTGGCTGTTATTGATTTAGATCAGTTGCTGCAACAGCTGGCAGCGGCAGGAATAGTTTATAGCGTCAGTAAATCAGGTCGCAAGGCGATGTTTTGTCGTGACCCGGATGGTAATACCCTGGAATTTATTGAAACTCCGCTGCATGAGCATTTGCCATAATTAATACGATCAAATGGTTGTCGAACAATTGAATGCGGTTAAGGCGCAGGCTGCTTTTATCAATCCAGTTGTTGCGCCTGCTTGAACCGTTGTCACCACCATGGTCATTGTCTTGCATATGTTGAGTATGCTTTGGTGTGCTGCTGATCAAGTAGTGCGGCTGGCCGTTGAATGTTTGTTCGCCAACTATTTTGTGATTGCCTAGTTGAGGCGGACGTGGCTCAAAGTGGTCGCGGGTCAGCAGTGAATTGCCAAACTCATCGTCATCGTGAGAATGGTCATGGTCGCGGTTAACCATATCCGAGTCATGAATGCCGCGCCACAGATGGCGTCGGTCGGGCATGTGACAGGTCTGACACTGCCAACTAGCCAAAAGATGGACTTGCATTGCCGTGCAGGTAATGGGCTAGGCTATGTTATTGGCTTAAATATTAATAAGTATTGGAAGTTGGGGGGATGGAGCAGCCACATATTCTGTGCTGCACCAAGTACTACTTGCTGATGCTGTTTTTCATTTGAAAAATCAGCCCGGCTCGCATTCCCTTTTTGGAAAAATACACAAGCCGGGCCACGGCATATCAGACTATCTATTACATTCCATTAAGATAAGCGAGTCCGATTAGGCCAAGGAAAGCGAGCGGAATCATTCCAATGTATAAAGCTGGTTTCATAGCATTATCTCCCTAAAATTATTTATGAGTGGTGTTGCCCCAAAGGTACAACGCAGTCTAATTTAGTGACCCAGTTCGGTTAATGCTGGCGACACAGCTATAAACTCGCCTCACCGTAATGGAATGCCTGTCACAGTTATGTAATACATGACTAAAATAGTCACGTTTGTTTTATAACACAAGGTTTCATACTTAAAAAACTCAATCGAAATGTGTGATTAATATCCAGGGCATTGCTAGTTGAAATGAATAAAATCAATACAGCGAAACAAGCTATGACATCGCCAAGCCCAGAAAAAGCAGACCTGTGAATGGTCATCAGCGAGCATCAAACGCAGTAAAAATAGCGTGCGGACCACCTTGCCCAATTCCTGAAACGCAAAATACAACTTGTTTTTGCGACTGTAGGTTCCAAGTCTTCGTAGAATAGTGGACGCTGAAGTTTTGCCCTTCTTGATGGACACGGCAACTCTTAGCATGTCGCGAAGGTGCGTTTCGATCAGCTTATAGTCAATGCTGCCGTTGAATAGCTAATCTATGTTTTTGTAGCGGTAACGCTTATCCGGCCGGAATAATGTCAGATTATGAATATTTCGGATGCGAGGCATTAAGTTGATGCCCAGGAGGTAGGATAATCCAAATACGGGATAACTTTGGGCCTGCGTATCCCCGTGAATCGTATCGGGGTGTATATCTGACTTATTGCTCATCAATCAGTCCAGTACGTGAGTCAATCTAGAAAGGGGCGTATTCGTAATGATGTTCTTTGGCCCTTTTATTTCTTGGTTGGTTACGCTTGTCACAAGTTTGATCTCATGGATGGCTTCAGTATTTGGTAAAAATATTGCTGTGGCTGCTGTGGTGGTTTATTGACTTCTTTATCGGAAGGGCGCAAGGTTGCAACCAATGTTGTGTTTATCTAGACGAAATGTTTTTACCAGAATCGAAAAAAACAATTACTCGTTTACCTGATAGACCAAGACTTGAAGATTTAGAAAGCATTGGTTTAGGTCATGATGATGATTCATACAATGAAAATAGAAATGGTATTATTTTGTTGGATGAATGTGCCAGTTGGTTAAATGTTCGTTCCTGGAGTGATAAGTCTAGGGCTCATTTAGTTGAGCGCTTACGATATTTCAACATACGTTCACGGTTCACTGTTTACGGCTCACATCATCCGCGTACTTAAAATACAGATCAACCGAGAGGTGCTTTGGTACGTTGAAGAAGAGGCTGAGTGCTGTTTCCCTTTAAACACCAGGGCCTTCGATATAAATGGGCCGGAACCATGATTCTGCTTTATGACTGGTATTGGGCGGATATCTTGCTGACACTGCTTATTACCGGTTATGTGCTTTATCAGGCTGCGACACTGTTGCCAAAAACTATTCATATCCTCATGGAAGGTGCGCCTGAGAATATCTCCCTTGAGGACGTGATTGATGTCATGGAGCAGTGGAAGGTGTATCAAACGTCGATCACGTTGATCTCTGGCAACTTGATGAACATAAAAACGCTCTGGAGGCCCATGTGGTCGTTGCTCACTTTGGTGAAACAGAACAAATAAAAGTGGCATTGAAATTTGAACTTGAGACGAGGTTCTCCATTATTCATTCACGATGGAATTCGAGATCGATCATTGTGGCAAAGTTTGTTGTTAATGTCCGGTTACGATTGTGAAATAGAGATCAAGGGCAGAGAAGAGCAGCTCATCTTCGTGAAATATTCTAGGTATTGCTTGACCTTGGGGTATTATTCGAGATTCTTCGCCACTCCGTTTTCGATAGTGATCCCGAGCCATCGTTTATGATAATAATGGGTCTGACTGCCTTTGCCGCACAAATGATGAAGGGTCTCCAATCATTAAGGAGATGGATGGCGGTAGCAACTAGTTTCTTGCGCCATGCTTGCTTGGTGCTGGCAAGCTGATCCGGAACTGAGTACATCTTTCATCGGAGGTGGCCACAATAGTGCCGCTATGAGCCTCGACGATTGACTTAACAATGGCCAAGCCCAGTCCTGCGCCTTCAGCACTGCGTTGGCGTGATGGGTCGGTGCGGTAAAAACGGTCGAAAACTTTGGCGAGGTGTTCAGCGGGGATGGGCGCTCCGGAGTTCTGGACTACAATAAACACGCCGCTTTCGGTGTGACTGAGCCTTACCGCCACACTGCTATCTGCCGGTGTATGGCGGACGGCATTGGAAAGCAGATTGCTGAGTGCGCGGCGCAGCATCAGGCGGTCGCCCTGGACGTGAGCATCGCCGTCCAGCGTGAATGAAACATGACACTCTTCCGCCCAGGCTTCGTAATAATCGAACAAGTTACGTATTTCACTTTTTAAATCGATATCTTCAGCATTGGGCGGGTTGAGGCCGTTGTCGGCCTTGGCCAGGAAGAGCATATCGCCGATCATCTGCGCCATGCGTTCGTACTCTTCTACATTGGAGTAGAGAATTTCCTGATATTCATCTGCGTTACGTGCCTGGGAGAGAGCGACCTGGGTCTGGGTCATCAGGTTAGTCACCGGCGTGCGCAATTCATGGGCGATATCGGCGGAAAAATTGGACAGCCGAGTGAAGGCCTCTTCTATGCGTTGCATGAGTTCATTGAATGACAATACCAACGCGGTGAGTTCAGTCGGGACGGCGTTGGGATCGAGACGGCTGTTTAACTCGTTGGCGCTTGTTTGGCTGATCTGTTCGACGATACGGTGTAATGGGCGATGGCCCTGCCGCACCGCGATCCAGCTCATCAGCCCCATGATGATAATGCCGCAAATAATCATCAACCAAAGGGTGTAATGAAAATTCTTGAGAAAATGGAGATGAAAGTCGATGGCAACGGCGACAATGACGGTATAGGGGCCGTTGCGTTTCCCTGCCATCTGTTGAATGAGAACACGGTAGTGATGCTTGGAGTCGCTCCACTGTTGTATGCCACCCTGTAAGAGTTGATCGGGGGATGGCAGCGGCATCAGGGAAAGATCCGATCCGGGGCTGCTATATAACGTTTTTCCTGATGTGTCACTGATATTCAGTAACGGACGGTGATGCCCCACCAGGATGTCATCGAAACGCTGCTTGATTCGTGTTAGATCATGGTTGGGTTGCAGCGTGGAGAGCGACCGCTCCACCGCTTGGGCGATCACCTTGAGTTCCTTGATATCCTCAGCCGCAAAGTGCTCTTCGATAGACCGCTCGATGATCCAGCCGAAGGCCAGGAGCACCACTGTGGCGACAGCACTGAATAATAAGGTCAGCCGTAACGTGAGGGAGGTGGGGTGCCTCATTTATGAATCGTCTTCCGGCGTGTCGATCATATAGCCCATGCCGCGCACTGTCTGAATCAGTTTGAGATCAAAGTTGTCGTCGATTTTGCCGCGCAGGCGACGTATGGCGACATCGATAACGTTGGTGTCACTATCGAAATTCATATCCCAAACCTGGGATGCGATTAGGGAGCGGGGCAGTACTTCGCCCTGGCGGCGCACCAGTAGTTCCAGCAGGGAAAACTCCTTGGCGGTCAAGTGAATGCGTTTACCGTTGCGGCTAGCACGATGACGGGCCAAGTCCAACTCCAGGTCGGCGACACTGAGGCTCAATTCTGTGGCAGGGCTGGCGCTGCGGCGCAACAGTGTGCGGACACGCGCCAAGAGTTCAGCGAAGACAAAGGGTTTGACGAGGTAATCGTCCGCACCTAGCTCTAGCCCCTTAACCCGGTCGTCAATGCTGTCGCGGGCGGTAAGGAACAGTACTGGCACCTCTTTACCGGCTTCGCGCAGTGATTGCAGAATCCGCCAGCCATCCACATCCGGCAACATCACGTCGAGAATCAGTAGGTCATAGCGTTCGGTCATCGCCAGATGGTGGCCATCCAGCCCGTTATGGGACAGATCGACGACAAAACCCGCCTCGCTCAATCCCTGCTTGAGGTATTCACCGGTTTTAACTTCATCTTCGACAACTAAAAGTTTCATAGTTAAGCAGGTTAGCCCATACGATCTGTCATGAGAGTGACAGTAACATTACAAAAATGTAATGCAAACGTCACCTTAGCGACAGTGTCCCCCCTCTATTCTTGAGTATCAAGGATACCTGAGGAGTCAATGTGTTGTATTTTCGATCTCGACACCGGTTCAATCTGCTCGTGCGAATGCTGTTGGCAGGTACATTTATTTTTGGTGTAAACACTGTGCAGGCAGCGGAAGTGCTCTCTTTAAATAGGGCGGTCACCGATGCCTTGGCCGCCAATCCCGGCCTGGCGGCCATTGAAGCACGGGCCATGGCGCTGGCCGAGATTCTGGATCAGGCTGAGGCGCTGCCCGATCCCCGTCTGTCAATCAACATCGCTAATCTGCCGCTGGATAGTTTCTCCTTTACTCAAGAGGGTATGACGCAGTTCCAAGTGGGCATTACTCAGGCACTGCCTTACCCCGGCAAGCTAGCCTTGCGCTCCCAAGCGGCAAGCCAGGAGGCCAAGGCGGCTGAGTCAGATCTGCAAGAGAAACGGCTGCAACTTGTGCGTGACGTTAAAACGGTGTGGTGGAATCTCTTCTATCTCGACCGGGCATTGGAAGTTATTTCCCGTAACCAAGTCCTGTTGAAGCAGTTCGTCAATGTCGCCGAGACGCGTTACACGGTTGGCCGGGGCTTGCAACAAGACATTCTGCTCGCGCAATTAGAGTTGTCCAAGCTGAGTGACAGCGCTATTCGCGTTCAGAATATGCGCGAAAACGAGGTAGTGCGTCTGAATGTGTTGATGGATCACTCAGCAGCCGAACCTATTCAGCTTCCTAGCTCTGTCGATGAAACACTACTTGCCCCTGTGAGTGCGGCGATGCTGCAACAGCGAGCGGTCGCAGCACGCCCGAGCCTGGCCGCGCAGGCTGAGCGTATGGGTGCGGCACGCAGTCGTGTCGATTTGGCGAAAAAGGATTACGCACCTGACTTTAAAGTGGGTGCAGTGTACGGCCTTCGTAACGGCAATAATCCTGATGGTAGCAGCCGCGCCGATTTAGGTTCCGTCATGTTCAGTATGAATCTGCCCCTCTACACGGGCAGCAAGCAGGATCGTGCCGTTGATCAGCGCAACGCCGAGTGGATGCAGCAAAAATACCGGCTACATGATCAACGCAACCAGGTGGCCTCACAAGTGCAGCAAGCCATGACCGATTACCAGCGAACCGGTGAGCGGGCCCAACTGTTTCTGCAGGAAATCATCCCCCAGGCGCGCCAGACCGTGGAGGCCATGCTAGCTGGGTATCAGGTGGGCAAGGTCGATTTTCTTAACCTAGTTCGCAGCCAGACCACGCTTTACGACTATGAAACCCAATATTGGAAGGCCTTGAGCGCCGCCAATCAGGCCCTGGCCCGATTGGTCGCTGCTGTGGGTGAGGAGAATATTTATGAATAAAAACGTTGCTGTTATCGCGGTGATCGCTGCATTAGGGGTTGGTTTCGGTGGAGGCTATTTTCTCTTCAGTCCAAATACCTCAGAAAAAAAGGATGCAATGCAGAGCCAATCAGACGAACGCAAGGTGCTGTTCTGGCGTAACCCTATGAATCCAGCCATTACCTCACCGGTGTATATGCAGGACGAGATGGGCATGGATTACATCGCCGTCTACGCCGATGAAGGGAAGTCCAAAGAAAAAGAGGTGCTCTTTTACCGTAACCCCATGAACCCCGCCATCACCTCGCCGGTGTTTATGCAGGATGAAATGGGGATGGACTACCTCCCTGTCTACGCCGACGGTGGCGCGGGAGATGAACCTGCCGGTACGGTCACGATTGATCCGGTTACCGTGCAAAATATCGGTGTGCGTACAACGATTGCGGAAACCCGAGATTTGTCACGGGCGCTGAACGGTTTGGGGCGGGTTGATTTCAACGAAGAACGACTGGCACGCCTGCATCCCAAGACCTCCGGTTGGATAGAACAGTTAATGGTTGATGAAACCGGCAAACGCGTCGGTAAAGACACCATCCTGCTTGGCATTTATTCCCCCGATTTGGTAGCCGCGCAGCAGGAATATCTTGTCGCGCTAAATAACTGGGAGACAGTACGTAACAGCGCTGCTTCGCAAATGAAAAAAAGCGCCAAGACCATCCTCAATAGTGCCAAAGAACGCCTACAGCTGTTCGATGTGCCAACGCACCAGATCCATGAGCTGGTGCAGAGCCGCAAGATCAAGAAACAGCTCCATATCCATTCGCCTTTTGAAGGTCAGATCATGCACATTGGCGCGCGGGAAGGGCAATATGTTTCTCCCAAGGATGAGTTGTATCTCATCGCCGATCTGAGTCGCATCTGGGTTAATGTCGACGTGTTTGAAGATGAGTTGAGCTGGTTGAAGCTGGGTGATCGTGCCGAGATGCGGGTGCGGGCAGAACCGGGGCGAACCTACGAGGGCAAGATTACCTTCATTCATCCGATCTTGAACCGCAAGAGTCGAACGGTGCAGGTACGTCTGGAGTTCGATAATTCCGATCTGTCGCTCAAACCGGGTATGTTTGCCAATGTCACGCTCTATGTCGACCCTCAACCCGATGCCGTGGTTGTGCCCTCCGAGGCGATTGTGCGTTCCGGTAGCCGTGAGCAGGTGTTCGTGGTGCGCGAACCAGGAAAATTTGAACCGCGTGAAGTGACTTTGGGTGTGAGCGCTGAAGGGCTGACCCAAATCCTGTCCGGTGTGGCGGCCGGTGAGCAGGTGGTGACCTCCAGCCAGTTCCTCATCGACTCCGAATCCAAGCTGCGTGAAGCCACAGCCAAGATGATGGAAGCCATGGCTGGCGGCGGCACGAGCGCAGATATGAGTGGTATGGGCATGGAAGATATGTCTATGGACGACATGGGTATGGATGACTTCGATATGTCTGATATGGAAATGGAAGACATGGACATGGAGGGGTCAAACCATGATCACTAGCATCATTGATGCCTCCCTGCGTAATCGTTTCCTGATCATCATCGCCACGGTTATTATCGTGGCGGCGGGACTGTGGTCGATGAAGAATACGCCACTGGATGCGATCCCCGATCTTTCTGATGTTCAGGTCATCGTCTTCACCGAATATCCAGGTCAGGCACCGCAGGTGGTTGAGGACCAGGTTACCTATCCGCTCACCACCGCCATGTTGGCCGTGCCCAATGCCAAGGTGGTGCGCGGTTACTCTTTCTTCGGATTCTCTTTTGTCTACATCATCTTTGACGACGGTACTGATATGTACTGGGCGCGTTCGCGGGTTTTGGAGTACCTCAACTATGTCAGCTCCCGTCTACCTAGTGGCGTCTCGCCGTCACTGGGGCCAGATGCTACGGGGGTTGGCTGGGTCTATGAATACGCGTTGGTGGATAAGAGCGGCAATACCGATCTGGCCCAGCTGCGTTCCATTCAGGACTGGTATCTGCGTTATCCCTTGCAGACGGTTGAAGGGGTCTCCGAGGTTGCCTCGGTCGGTGGCTACGTCAAACAGTATCAGGTGGAGGTCGATCCCAATGCGTTGTTGGCCTACAACATTCCACTGTCGAAAGTGAAGCATGCCATTCAGCGTTCCAACAACGATGTCGGTGGCAAGCTGGTGGAGATGGCCGAAACCGAATACATGGTGCGCGGTCTGGGTTATATCCAGTCTATCGATGACCTCAATGTGATTCCGGTGGGTGTCGACGAAAATGGTACGCCGATTCGCTTGCAGGATGTGGCGCATGTTCATCTGGGGCCGGAGCTGCGCCGTGGCGTGGCGGAGTTAAATGGCGAAGGCGAAGTGGCCGGCGGCGTGGTGATTATGCGCTACGGTGAAAACGCCATGGCCGTTATTGAGCGGGTGCGCGCCAAACTGGAGGAGTTAAAACCCGGTTTGCCTGAAGGGGTGGAGATCGTGCCGGTCTATGATCGGGGTGATCTCATCACTCGTGCGGTGGATAACCTTGAAGAGAAATTGATCGAAGAGATCATCGTTGTCAGCATTATCTGTATCCTATTTTTACTGCATGCTCGTTCGGCATTGGTGGCAATTATTTCTCTGCCCATCGGCATCCTACTCGCTTTTACGATTATGAAGTGGCAGGGCATCAACGCCAATATTATGTCCCTTGGGGGGATTGCGATTGCCATTGGTGCAATGGTGGACGGGGCGATTGTGATGATCGAAAATGCCCACAAACATGTTGAAAAAATGGTGAAGGAAAAAGGGCGGGAACTCACCTCGCCCGAACGATGGCACGCCATCACCGAGGCATCCCGAGAAGTCGGTCCGGCGCTCTTCTTTTCGCTACTGATTATCACCGTTTCGTTCCTGCCGGTATTTACCTTACAAGCGCAGGAGGGGCGACTCTTCGCGCCGCTGGCGTTTACCAAAACCTACGCCATGGCAGCCGCAGCGATTTTAGCGATCACCTTAGTGCCGGTGCTAATGGGTTATTTTATTCGCGGCAAAATCCCCGCCGAAGCCAAAAACCCGGTCAATCGTTTTCTCCATTTCATTCATGTGCCGAGCTTGAATATAGCCATTCGCTGGCGTTGGCTGACCTTAACGTTGGCGCTGGTGCTGTTAGGCGCAACGACCTATCCACTCAGTAAACTGGGTAGTGAATTCATGCCACCCTTGAATGAGGGTGACATCCTCTACATGCCCACAACCTATCCCGGCGTTTCCATCACCAAGGCTAAAGAGCTTCTGCAGCAAACGGACAAGATCATCAAGACCTTTCCCGAAGTGCAGCATGTCTTTGGCAAGGTGGGTCGTGCCGAAACAGCTACCGACCCGGCGCCGCTGGCAATGCTGGAAACCACCATTCGACTCAAACCCAAAGACGAATGGCCTGATCCAGATAAAACTGTCAAAGAGTTGATGGACGAGATGGATGCGGCGATTAAATTTCCCGGTCTCTCTAACGCCTGGACGATGCCAATCAAGACCCGTATCGACATGCTCTCCACCGGCATTAAAACGCCCATCGGAATCAAGGTCAGCGGGCCTGATCTGAAGGTATTGGAAGAGGTCGGTAGTGATATTGAACAGGCCTTGAAACAACTGCCCGATACGCTCTCCGCTTTTGCTGACAAGGCGGCGGGAGGGTATTACCTCGACTTCGATATTAACCGTGAGGAGGCGGCTCGTTACGGCCTGACCACCGGTGATGTGCAGGATGTGATCCAGAGTGCCATCGGTGGTATGAACATCACCCAGACCGTCGAAGGACTGGAGCGTTATCCCGTTAACCTGCGTTATCCCCGTGAGCTGCGCGATAATCTGGATAGCCTGAAACGGGTATTAATCCCCACACCGACCGGTGCACAAATTCCGTTATCGCTGGTAGCAGATCTACAACTACGTCGCGGGCCACCGGGCATCAAGAGCGAAAACTCACGCCCCAACGCCTGGATCTATGTGGATATCAAAACCTCGGACATTGGCGGTTATGTGGCTGAAGCGAAAGAGGTGGTTGCCAGCCAGGTCAAAATTCCGCCCGGTTACAATCTCGTTTGGTCCGGTCAGTTCGAATACATGGAGCGAGCGGCCGAGCGCTTGCGCATCGTCGTGCCCGCTACCTTGCTGGTGATATTTCTGTTGCTTTACTTCAACTTCCGCAACATCACCGCACCGTTGGTGGTCATGCTCTCCATCCCATTTGGACTGATCGGTGGTTTTTGGCTGATCTATTTATTGGGCTTCAATCTCTCTGTTGCCGTGGTGGTGGGGTTTATCGCCCTGGCTGGAGTGGCGGCGGAGATTGGTGTACTGGTGCTCACCTTCATTGATCAGGAAGTAGCCAGGCGTCGCCACGATAAAGGAGGGCGTTTAGACAAGACTGACATCATGGCCGCGGTGCACCACGGCACATCAGCACGTGTTCGCCCCATCGTCATGACCGCCACCGCCATCATCGCTGGTTTGTTGCCCATTATGTGGGGCAGCGGTACCGGTTCCGAAGTGATGCAGCGCATCGCCGCACCGATGGTCGGCGGCATGGTCACCGTCACCCTTCTTTGCTTGCTGGTATTACCCGTTATTTACGGTGTGATACTGCAAGCGCAGGAGAAATACAAACAGCAAGAATCGTAAATTATTATTCAAGGAGTAAGCAATGAAAAAAGTAGTACAACCGTTATCAGCCTTCACTTTTGCCGCCCTGTTAACAACAGCCGGGCCTTTATATGCGGCGGGTGATCACGCGCACGGCCATGATGATCCTGGCGACAGCCAGCATCAAGCGTCAGGTATGAAACATGATGGTCATGGCTCAGCCATGGGTGAAATGTTCCTGGTCAAAAAACAGATCGATGGTTACGACGTGAGCTTTCATGTGATGAAGGCCAAACCCGGCAAAGAGATGGGCGGTAGCCACGACTTCATGATCAAGGTGGAGAAAGACGGCAAAGCACTTAACAACATCGTCATGAACACCAAGGTAAAACATCCCAATGGCCAATCAGAAAGCAAAAAGACCATGAAGATGGGGGATTGGTTGATGGCGGGGTATGACCTGGGTCATGAAGGCAAACACCAGATGATGATTTTGTTTAAGACCGCTGATGGAAAGAAACACAAAGGCGGGGTCTACTATCCAGGCAAATAAGATAAATAAGCGTAGATGGAAAATGATGCTCAAACTCGGGGCGATCTGTGGTTTTGGCATCATTATTTTCACATCACTAAATGTCATGAATGCGTGTGCATTACAAAAATGTAATGCACACGTCACCCGATAGACAGAGGCCAGTTGCTAATCTTTTAACTATCCAAGACCACAGCTGCGCGTAACGGCCGCAAATTTGCCCACCCTTTACGAAGTGTTTTCAGGTGGGGTAGGCGAATAGACAAAATTTAACGTATAGGAGAAGAGTTCATGTCAATCATCACTACATCCTCTGGGCATAAATTCCCCTGGTACGTGAAAATTGTTTTCTGGAACCAAAACAGCTAATAGCGGAGAAATATAAAGAGGTGGCGGCGTGACGATGATAAGTGATATCTGCCCGGTTTGCGGCATGGCGACGGTGGCTGAAGTGCCCTCTGTGGAGCATCACCAAATGTATTTTCATTTCTGCTCCGAGCAGTGCCGGGAAACATTCGAAGCTACGCCACAACTGTATGCGAGCGGGACGGTTGAAAAGCGAACACCCGTGATTAAACAACGCAATCTGTATCTGGCCGAAGCGTGTGCCGCCGAAGATATGAAGGTAAACGAGGCCTGCCTAAAAGAGATGATGGGGGTGAAAGAGGTGCACTTTCAGGGTGACCGCCTCCAAATTAGCTATGACCTGATGCAAATCACACAAGCGCGCATTGAACAGCTGCTAAACGAGTTGGGCGTCCCCCTTGATAACAGCTGGTGGCAAAGGGTTCAGCGGGGCTGGACACATAACGCCGAGGAAAACGAGTTGGACAATCTAGCACGCGGTGATGGGGCCTGCTGCAACCGGTCACCACCAGGGGCTTGAACAATACGAATCTTTAGGAAAGAGCCATGAACTACAGAAAAACTAACCGCCATCATCCGCAGCGATGTGTTGGAAAAGGCCGAACGTCAATTACAGGTGATAAGTGTAAAAGATGCCAATGTCACCAAGGTTTTTCGGGGCCGCTTGCAAACGGAAGCGACTGCAAACGTACTATAACCGAATGAAATCAATCTAAGAAGCAGGTCAATTAACCTATCGAGGAGTAATAGATGTTCGAGATCATCCCCAACTGGCACCCCATCTTCGTCCATTTTACCGTGGCACTGTTGTCGCTGGCGGTAGGGCTTTTTGTATTGGTGCCATTTATGAAATCACCTTTGAAGGAACAGTGGCAAATCGTCGCCCGTTGGGCCCTATGGTTTGGCGTGGGTTTCACCCTACTCACCGGTCTGACCGGACTCTATGCCTATAACAGCGTCGCCCACGATACCCCATCCCATGCGGCGATGACCGATCACCGCAACTGGGCAGTTGCAACCATAGTCCTATTTTTCACACTTGCCGTTTGGTCCATCGTCTGGATACGCCAAAAGAAAGTGCTTGGAATGGCATTTGTCGTTTGCATGATGGTAGCTGGCACTGTGCTGGCCTCGACAGCTTGGCATGGTGGTGAAGTGGTCTACCGCTATGGGCTTGGCGTGATGTCGTTACCGCAGGCTGAAGGCGAAGGCCATAGTCACTCGCATGGTGGGGGACGCGATCACGGAGGCGGGGGGCACGAAAATGCAATGGATGACATGTCGATGGATTTTGGCGGTATGGACGAAGTCATGAGTGACGACGGCCATAACCACGAACATTAAAGAGGATAAATATCATGAAAAATATTCGCAAATACCTATTGGCCTCAGTACTAACATTTTCATTCTTGACTCCAGCTATGGCGGATGAAGAGCAGCATCGTGTTTGTGACAGCGATGCAACTGTGGAACTCGGAAAAATGGGGATGGTGAACGAAGCGGCGTTGCAAGAACATATCGATAAAGTCAAAGCACAGCTGAAGAAGGTCCGTCATGGTCGCGGCTCACATTTTTCGCAGAAACAGGAATTAAGGAAACACCTCTCGGATATGAAGTCGGCAATGCAGGAGTTGCATAACCAAATGTATGCCGGTGGTTGCAAAGAGTCTTTGCATGGTGCTTCGCTGGAGACGCGTGTTGAAGTGATGGAGAAATACATGGGGATGCAGCAGCAGATGATGGAACAGTTGTTAGAGCATCTTTCCGAACAAGAGCAATAAAATATATAGAGTGAAAAGGTAGGTATGAAAATGACTAAAAACAACGCTAATACAGCATCGTTTAAGTATTTAGGTGGTGTTTTGATGCTAATGATAGCGACAAGTATTTCTGGTTCGCCAAAAATTGCGCATGCACATGGAAGTGTGCATGCGGGTCCTATTGTTGAGCAGGTGAATCAAGAGTCGGCCCTTGATGCGGCATTGCCATTGCCTGCAAAGATGGTCAAAAAAATAGAGGTATTGGACCAGGACGATGTGGCATGGGCGCGAGAGACTTATGGGGTGAACTTGAATAAAGGAGTCTATAGCTATTACCTAGCGAAGGACGAAGAGAGCGGAGAGGTTGTCGGTGGCGCTGTCATTAATAGATCTCGTTTTCTAGATGGAAAACTATCGCTTGCACTAGGGCTAGATGCCGATCTTCGTGTTGCCAGTGTTGTAGTCATGAGCGCCAATAGAAGCTACCTCTTCGAGTTAAAGGCTACGGTAGGGAATGGGACTATTGAGTCATATAGCGGAATGTCGGTTGAGGAAGTGGTCACTGCAAAAGAGTTGAGCTATAGCAACAAGACAGTGCGAGAGTTTGCAGCTACTTTACGTGATGCAACAGCACTGTTGGCGACCTTGATGCAAGGTTGATTAGGTTGGCAGAGAAAGACGAGGGCATAGTGATGAAAACACTGATGACAATTGCAATGACTATCTGGACGTCAGTGACGGTAGCCTCACCGCCAGTGATGTACGTACCGACAGGTGACACTGATGATCTTGTCATAATCGATCTTGATTTAGACAAAGTTATTGGGCGTATCGATGACCTCGAAAATGCTCATGGTCTGGCGGTTAGTCCAAACGGTGAGTATCTGGTGGCGGGAAGCATGCGCCCCGTGGATGATGCCGAGGCACGCGAGATCTCGAAACCAGCTGCAATGAGTGAGGATGAGCATGCGGCCCATCATGCAGGTGGCGATGATGCTGGCGCTATTAAAAGCCCCAGTTATCTCTCCATCATCCAGCCCGGGCAAGGTCGTGTGATGCGCCGCGTCGCCGTGCCTGCGCTGACTCATCACACGGCCATATCACCTGACGGCAAGCACGCCATTGCCGTGCATTCCGGCGCGGGCGGAATTTCCGTTGTCGATCTAAACAGAATGGATGTAGTGAAAACAATACAGACCGGGAAGTGGCCGAACTACGCCGTCTTCAGCAGCGATGGCAAGTCTCTCTATGTCTCCAATGCCGGGCCGGGGAGCGTCAGTGAGATTGACGCGCACGACTGGAGCATCAGGCGTGAACTCACTGTAGGTGAAAAGCCGGAGCACATGGTGTTGTCACCGGATGGCGAAACCCTGTTTGTGGCGAACGTCGATGATGGGACTGCAGTTAGCGTAGACCTTACAAGCGGTGCGCAGACTAGTCGTTTCAATATCGGTGCCAAGCCCCATGGTATCGATGTCTCAAAAGATGGCCGCTGGTTGTTCGTATCGAGCAAAAGCGATCAGACGCTAACCCGTATTGATTTGACTGACAACAGTGTGTCCAGGATTGGCCTGCAACCCTCGCCCTATCATGTTGCCTATGTCGCTGAAGTGAACAAGCTTTATGTTTCTAGCCGCAAAGCTGCAAAGATTTGGGTGCTTGACCCCGCCAGCATGAAAGTTGTCACTGAAATCGACATCGGCCGTGGCGTTGCCCATCAGATGGTGCTGCTACCGCAATGAACACCGCAGACATGACAGTCGGTGAATTGGCCAAGCGATCAAAGGTGACGACCGAAACCATTCGACACTATACCGACAAGGGTTTGTTGTGGCCTAAACGCAACCCGGCAAACGGTTACAAAATCTTTCAGGAAGCAGACGTTGTGCGCGTGCGCTTCATCTGCCAGGCGAAACAGCTCGGTTTCTCGCTGAGCGAAGTAGGGCAGATTCTATTTCATGCAGATCAGGGGAATTCACCCTGCTCGGATGTGCGCGATATCGTTCAAACAAGGATTAAAGAAAACCGTCTCAGGCTGGACGAGCTCTTGGCTCTTCAAACGCGGATGGAAGGTGCTCTGGATCAATGGCGCGCCATGCCTGATCAGCTACCCGATGGTGACTCCATCTGTCACCTGATTGAATCGGTGGCTAAAAGTGAAGATAAGACTTGACCTGGGTGTTACCCCAATCTTCTAGACTTGGTGAAACACCCAGGTTTATGAGCGGAGGTGAATGGCAATGATGACCGTGAATGAGTTGGCCGGAGAGGCTGGTGTTACAACCGACACAGTGCGTCATTATGTACGCATCGGTTTGCTGCAACCACAGCGTCATCCTAGTAACGGGTACAAGTTGTTCAAGCAAACAGATGTACTGCGGGTGCGTTTTATTCACCAAACGAAGCAGCTCGGTTATTCCCTAGGAGAGATCAAAGAAATATTTTCAGAGTGTCGGCAAGGCTGTTCAACCTGCCCGAAAACACAACAAATCCTCCTACAGCGTATGGGGGATAACCGCGTCAAGCTGAAGAGAATGAATCACACACAGCGAAAGCTGGAGCAGGCTGTTGCATTGTGGGAAGAACGTTTCCCAAACGGAATACCCGATGGTGATGCTGTTTGCCGCTTAATAGAGTCGAGACTTCACGCAGAATGAGTGCTTTGTCCAAAAAACAGAAGGATAAGTTGCCATGAAGCGGATAGTGCTTTCGCTTGTAGGGATGTTACTAGTGGCTCCCGGTTTTGCTGCGGAAATGTCGCGTTTCGATACCTTGTATGGTGAACTTCTGCACGAATATTGGCGGCCGACGGTCACGATTCATGGGATTGAGACAACGGTATTTGATTACGCGGCGATGCAACGTGAAGCCGGTCCCATGATTGATGAAATTGTCGAGACGCTGGCAAAAATAGAACCTATGCAGATTGACGGTGTTAACGCGGCCAAGGCCTTCTGGATCAACGTCTACAACTTTGCTGCTATTCGTATGGTGATCGATGCCTACCCGGTTGATTCCATCACCAGTTTTAAGATCAGTCTGATTAAACACCCGTGGTCGAAAAAATCGATCAATGTCGGCGGGCAGCGCTACAGCCTGAGTGGGATTGAGAAGGACATTCTTCTGTCACGATTTAATGATCCGCGCATTATCTTTGCCGTCAGTTGTGCGGCGGTGAGTTGTCCCGATCGCACAGCAGAACCTTTTGACGGTGCCCACCTGGAAGCCCAATTGGATGAACTCATTAGAACCTATTTCCGTAACCCTAAAAAAGGCCTGTCTCTGAATCGGGAGACCAATACGTTGACCCTGGCCTGGATTATCAAAAAAGACAGTTATTTATTTCAGAATGAAACTGCAGGTGTCTTGGCATTTGTCAGGCCCTATCTTGATGAAGAGTTGCGTGGCTGGTTGGCGTCTCAAAAAGTCAAGCTTGAGTACTTTGATCACGACTGGACGCTTAACGATCTGGCCCAGGCAAATCGCAGATGAAGGGTGAAAGAACCCAATAATGATTCCGCGCGTGGCGGCTTTAAAAGCAAGAGTGAATAAGGAGCTCGTTATGAAAAAAGTGATTGCACCCATGATTACAGGACTCGTCCTGATTGTTTCCGCTGTCCATGCCGATGACAGCCATCACCCAGGGAAAGCGGCGGGAACCGATGCACCACTTGTTCAGGGAATGGGCATGATGGATCTGGAGCAGATGCAGAAGCGTATGCAGGAGATGCAGCAGATGATGGAGAGCATCAACAAGAGTGATGATCCCAATGAGCGTCAACGCCTGATGCAGGATCATATGGAGAAGATGCACGAGATGATGGGCAACATGCGCGGCATGATGGGTCAGGGCATGATGATGCAGGGCGGTACCGGCGGCATGATGGGGAAAGGCATGATGAGTCAAGGAATGATGCAGGGCAAAGGAGGGAAAAAGGATGTTGATCAGAAGGGCCAAATGCCGATGGAACAGCGCCAGGAGATGATGGAAAAACGCATGGACATGATGCAGGGAATGATGGCACAGATGATGGAGCACATGATGCAGCAACATCAGGGTGGTATGAACGAATAAGCCCAATTCACCTCCGAGTGATGTAGTTTTGTTCGATCCTGGTCAACATGAAACAAAAAGATAGTGAGGCAACTGAGATGGCGAAAAAAGATCCAGTCTGCGGCATGGAAGTGAATGTCGAGAGCCCAGCAGGCAAATCGACCTATGAAGGGAATGACTATTATTTTTGCAGCACAAACTGCAAGAC
>CAMYNQ010000014.1 GCA_947259785.1 uncultured Chromatiaceae bacterium
GGAAACGTTTTTCCTCGTGGTAGTCGCCATCGAGAATTTCACCCAGTTTTTCCATCATATCATCGGGGGAGATGTCGGCCAGAAAGCCAAGTCGGCCCAGGTTGACGCCTACCAGAGGGATGTCATGGTCGGCCAGCGCGCGGGCCGAGTGCAGGATGGTGCCATCGCCGCCGACGACGATGGCAAGGTCGCAGCGCTGTCCCAGCTGTTCGAAGTTAACGGTTTCCAATTCCGATGGCGGCAGAGTCTTGGCGGCGCTTTCGCTGAGAATGACTTTGGTGCCTCTATCCATCAAGAAGTTGATCAACGTGGTGATGGTGCCGCCGATAGTCAGGTCGCTGAACTTGCTGATGATGCCAATTGTTTTGAATTCTGTTTTCATAGGGGCAACTCTATGATAATTGAGATGATTTATCCATATTAGTATTTATTGGACTTGATTTAGCATGCCTTGACAGTGCCGGGGGCAGTTGGTAGCTTTTTCTGATGCTAGATGGTCTGCGTGGCTGGCTGTCAGGGCAATTCCTTTTGAATTTGAATTTTACCCTAGATGTATCAGCATGGTAATTGATGACCTTAACGAGCGCTCTCAGCATCTGCTTAGAAGCTTAATCGAAACTTATATCCAGCAGGGCCAGCCGGTGGGCTCGCGCAGTTTGGCCTCTGATTCGAGGTTGGAGGTCAGTCCGGCCACGGTGCGCAATGTGATGGCTGACCTGGAAAATCTTGGACTGATTGTTTCGCCGCACACCTCATCTGGTCGTATTCCTACCGCCAAGGGTTATCGTATTTTTGTCGACAGTTTGTTGAAAGTAAACCCGCTACGGGCTAGCGAGGTCAGGCGGATTGAGCGGGAGTTGAACGGTGCCTCCGAGCAAAATACCGATGCCTTGATCGGTCGCGCCTCGGGGTTGTTGTCTGAGGTGAGTCACCTGGCTGGGGTGGTGATGGTGCCGAATCAGGTTGGTTTGGCCTTGCAGCATATTGAGTTCATGCCTTTGTCGGAAAAGCGGGTGTTGGCGATCCTGGTGATCAGTTCGTCCGATGTACGCAACGTTGTCATCAATACCGAGCGTGAATATGCTAAACCTGAACTGGAAAAGATTGCCAATTATCTCAACTCAGCCTTTGCCGGTAAGGGCTTGGCAGCAGTGCGTGAAACCTTGTTGCGGGAGATGCGTGAGGCCAAGGCCGATATGGATGCCCTGATGCAGTCGGCCATCGAGATGGCGGGCAAGGTGTTTGAATCTACCGGCGAGGGCAAGGGCGATTATGTCATGGCGGGTCAGACCAATCTGATGGGTTGCTCAGGTTTATCGCATGTGGATCGATTACGGCAGTTGTTCGAGGCCTTTAATGCCAAACAGGATATCCTCTATTTATTAGATAACAGCATGCAGTCCAAGGGTGTAAAGCTGTTTATCGGTGAGGAATCCGGCTATCAGGTGCTGGACGAATGCAGTGTGGTAACGGCTCCGTATGAAGTTGATGGTCAGTGCCTCGGCGTGCTGGGCGTGATTGGCCCGACTCGCATGGCCTATGAACGTGTTATCCCAATTGTCGATGTCACGGCAAAATTATTGGGTTACGCCTTGAATCAACGTTAACTATCCCCATATCCCTGGCAGGGAATAATCAGCACCGTCTTTAAGTGGTTGATATTAGTGATATCATGGCGCCCGCCATAACGGGCCGTATTTTTGGAGTGAGAGACCTGAGGTCATGACAAAAGAAACAAACGAGAGCAACGAAGTAATCGAATCCCAGGAAAATATTGAAGCAGCGGTTGAGGCTGTTGAGGGTGAAATGGCTGAAGAAGCCAGCGCCGACGAGACAGGCCCAGATTCAAATTCAGATAAACCTAGCTACGATGAGCTAGTGCTGGCTCTGCAGCAGACTCAGGCCAAGGCTGAAGAGTCTCGCGAACAGGCTTTGCGTGTGCAGGCAGAGCTGGAAAATACCCGCCGTCGTGCCGAGCGCGATGTTCAGGGAGCGCATAAATTTGCCCTGGAGAAATTCGTTAATGAACTGCTGCCGGTGAAAGACAGTCTTGAAATGGGGGGTGCAGCGGCCAAAGTGGAAAATAACGATTTGGCCAAGGTGAGCGAAGGTATTGAGCTGACCGTGAAGATGATGACCGATGTGATGGCAAAGTTTGGTGTTGCTGAGGTTGATCCGGTTGGCCAGCCATTTGATCCCGAGCTGCATCAGGCGATGTCGATGCAGGATGTTCCTGATGCCGAACCCAACACGGTTATTACAGTGTTCCAGAAGGGCTACCAGCTGAATGAGCGCCTGGTGCGTCCGGCCATGGTTGTGGTTGCTGGTGCTAAATCTGGCGGTCAGCCATCGAGTGAAAATAGTATCGACGAAATGGCTTGATTTTGATTTGAGTAGCCCCCATATGTTGGGAAAGCGTCGTTAACGACAAGATTTTTGAATTTACAGATATTTTACGGAGAAATAGCAATGGGCAAAATTATAGGTATTGACCTCGGCACCACGAACTCGTGTGTGGCGGTGATGGAAGGTGGTAAGCCGCGTGTTATCGAAAGCAGCGAAGGCGATCGCACCACGCCCTCAATCATCGCTTATGCTGATGACAATGAGGTGCTGGTGGGCCAATCGGCCAAGCGCCAGGCAGTTACCAACCCAGCCAATACTCTGTATGCCATCAAGCGCCTGATTGGTCGTCGTTTTAAGGATAAAGAGGTTCAGAAAGACATCAAAATGGTGCCTTATAATATTGTTGAAGCCGACAATGGTGATGCCTGGGTTGAAGTCAATGGCAAGAAGATGGCAGCCCCAGAAATTTCTGCCCGCGTTTTGCAGAAGATGAAGAAGACCGCCGAAGATTATCTTGGTGAAGAGGTAACGGAAGCGGTTGTTACCGTGCCTGCATACTTTAATGATTCTCAGCGTCAGGCTACCAAGGACGCCGGTAAGATCGCTGGCCTGGATGTTAAACGTATCATCAATGAACCAACGGCCGCAGCTCTGGCCTACGGCATGGACAAAAAGACGGGTGATCGTAAGATTGCAGTTTATGACTTGGGTGGTGGTACTTTCGATGTTTCTATCATTGAGATTGCTGAAATCGAAGGTGAGCACCAGATTGAAGTATTATCTACAAACGGTGATACCTTCCTCGGTGGTGAAGACTTTGATCTGCGTCTGATCGACTATCTGTCTGATGAGTTCAAGAAAGAGAGCGGCATTGATCTGCACAGTGATCCAATGGCCTTGCAGCGCCTGAAAGAAGCGGCTGAAAAGACCAAGATTGAGTTGTCATCTAGCCAGCAGACCGACGTTAATCTGCCATACATCACAGCTGATGCTACTGGTCCTAAACATCTGAATATCAAGTTGACGCGTGCCAAGCTTGAGTCACTGGTTGATGATCTGGTTACACGTACCATCGACCCTTGTCGTCTAGCCCTGAAAGATGCCGGTCTGTCAGCGTCGGATATCGATGATGTCATCCTGGTAGGTGGTCAGACCCGTATGCCTAAGGTTCAGGATGCAGTACAGGAATTTTTTGGCAAAGAGCCACGCAAAGATGTGAATCCTGATGAGGCGGTTGCTGTTGGTGCTGCGATTCAGGGGGGTGTCTTGGGTGGTGAAGTTAAAGATGTGCTGTTGCTTGATGTTACGCCACTGTCACTGGGTATCGAAACCATGGGCGGCGTGATGACTAAGCTGATCGATAAGAATACGACTATCCCAACCAAGGCCAATCAGGTCTTCTCTACAGCGGATGATAACCAGACTGCAGTAACCGTGCATGTGTTGCAGGGTGAGCGTGAGCAGGCGGCGGGCAATAAGTCTCTAGGTCGTTTTGACTTGGGTGATATTCCGCCAGCACCACGTGGTGTGCCTCAGATTGACGTAATCTTCGACATCGATGCCAACGGTATTCTGAATGTCTCGGCTCAGGACAAGGCAACCGGTAAAGAAACCTCTATTACCATTAAGGCGTCTTCAGGTTTGTCTGATGAAGATGTTGAAAAAATGGTTAAAGATGCTGAAGCTCATGCTGAGGAAGATCGTAAGTTCCACGAATTGGTCTCAGCACGCAATACTGCGGATGGCATGATTCACGCCACTACTAAATCTATGGACGAGCTGGGTGAACAGGTTGAAGCGGAAGAGAAGGCAAGTATCGAGTCTGCGATTGAAACCTTGAAGGAAGCCATGAAGGGTGAAGACAAGGATGATATCGAAGCTAAGACTCAGGCCTTGACCGAGGTTTCTGGCAAATTGGCCGAGCGTGTCTATGCGCAGAAGGGTGCAGAAGGCGGTGCAGAAACCCAGTCTCAACCTGGTGCTGAGGCAGAGACTGAGTCAGCGGCCAAGGATGATGTAGTTGATGCTGAGTTTGAGGAAGTTAAAGACGACAAATAAGTCGACAAGCTTAGTGTTGTAAGGTGATGGCAGGCGTGGTCTTTGGCCCCGCCTGTCATTGCGTGTTAGGGAACTGCAAATGCCATCGTGGCATTATGAATAATTGAAGCTTAGGTTTATGGCCAAACGAGATTTATACGAAGTTTTAGGGGTGGCGAAGAACGCCAGCGAAGGCGATATCAAGAAGGCTTATCGTCGCGCCGCACAGAAACACCATCCTGACCGCAATCCTGATAATGCCGAGGCAGAAGAGAAGTTCAAGGAGGCCAAGCAGGCCTACGAAGTTCTATCCAATGCTCAAAAACGTGCCGCCTATGATCAGTTTGGTCATGCTGGAGTAGATTCTTCTGCCGCTGGTGGTGGCGGGCCAGGTGCCGGATTTGGTGGAGCTGGAGCAGGTAACTTCGGTGATATCTTTGGCGATGTGTTTGGCGATATTTTTGGTGGTGCCCGCGGTGGCGCTGGCGGAGGCGGTGCAAATGTTTATCGTGGTGCTGATCTGCGTTACAACCTTGACCTGAGCCTGGAAGAGGCGGTGACCGGTACCACGGTTAAGATCCGTGTACCCACCCATGTTACCTGTAAACCCTGTAATGGTTCTGGTGCCAAGAAAGGTAGCAGTCCGACTGTCTGTTCCACTTGTGGTGGCCATGGCCAGGTTCGAGTGCAGCAAGGTTTCTTTTCTCTGCAGCAAACCTGTCCTCACTGTCACGGCAAGGGCAAGGTAATCAAGGATCCTTGTGGCAGCTGTCATGGTCAGGGGCGTGTTAAAGAACAGAAAACCTTGTCAGTTAAGATCCCTGCAGGTGTTGATACGGGTGATCGTATTCGCCTTGCCGGTGAGGGTGAGGCCGGTGAGAATGGCGGTCCAGCAGGCGATCTGTATGTGCAGGTCAAGGTGCGGGCTCATGCTATTTTTAGTCGTGAAGATAGTGATCTTTTCTGTGAAATGCCAATCAGTTTTGTCACTGCTGCCTTGGGTGGTGAGTTGGATGTACCGACCCTTGAGGGGCGTGTGAAATTAAAGGTTCCGGCCGAGACGCAAACAGGTAAGGTGTTCCGTCTGCGTGGCAAGGGTGTTAAGTCGGTTCATGGCGGTGCAGTTGGTGATCTGATGTGTCGGATTGAAGTGGAGACACCGGTAAACCTGAGTCGCAAGCAGAAAGAGTTGCTGGAGCAGTTTCAGCAGGCCATGGAGGAGGGTGAAGGTAAACACAGTCCCCGTACCAGTCGCTGGTTCGATGGCGTGAAGAAATTTTTTGAAGATATGTAACTCTAGCCATTAGTCCTGCGCTGATAGTATCTAGGAGAGAAAAATGACAAGAATTGCGATTGCCGGTGCTGCTGGTCGCATGGGTCGCAACCTGATCGATGCCTGTTATCAATATCCCGAGTTGGAGGTGGCTGCGGCCACAGAGCGGACGGGTAGTTCGCTGCTGGGGGCGGATGTCGGTGAGTTGGCTGGTCTCGGTAATCTTGGGGTGGCTCTGGTAGATGATCTGTCAACGGTGACAGATCAGTTTGATGTGTTGATCGATTTCACTTCTATAGAGGCGACCCTGAGCCATCTTGAAATCTGCCGCAAGGCGGGTTGTTCGCTGGTGATCGGGACTACTGGTTTCAGTGATGAGCAAAAGCAACAGATTGCCGCCGCTGCTGGTGATGTTTCTATCGTCTTCGCCCCCAATATGAGTGTCGGTGTTAATTTGACTCTGAAACTGTTGGATATGGCTGCGCGGGTGTTGGGTGATGAGGTGGATATTGAGATCATCGAGGCCCATCATCGTCACAAGGTCGATGCACCGTCCGGTACCGCGCTGCGTATGGGTGAGGTGGTGGCCGAGGCCCTTGGGCGTGATTTGAACGGATGTGCTGTCTACGGTCGTGAAGGTCATACTGGTGAGCGTGAGCGTAAGACGATAGGTTTCGAGACTATCCGTGCTGGCGATATTGTCGGTGAACATACAGTAATGTTTGCTGATATCGGCGAGCGGGTTGAGATTACCCATAAGGCCTCTAGCCGTATGACCTTTGCCAATGGTGCGGTGCGGGCTGCAGCCTGGCTGGGTGACAAAGATAAGGGCTTGTTTGATATGCAGGATGTGCTTGGTCTCAAAGACTAAGTCTGAGCTTTTGCGGCGATTTGTGCGTGGACAGGAGAGGCCATCTAAAGTAGAATTTGGCCGATTTTGTACCAGTATTATGAAGGCGGGGTGGGTCGAGAGAACCACCCCGCTTTTTGCAAATAGCGCTTGGAGGAAGAATTGGATAAGTCGGCCCTGTTAGTCTTGGAAGATGGTACCGCGTTTTATGGTAAAGCCATTGGTGCGGAAGGGCAGACTGTTGGTGAGGTGGTATTCAATACCTCAATGACCGGTTATCAGGAAATTCTCACCGACCCTTCTTATTGTCGTCAGATCGTTACTCTAACCTATCCCCATATTGGCAATGTTGGCACCAACAACGAAGACGAAGAGTCAGGTGAGGTTGTTGCCAGTGGTCTGGTGGTTCGTGACCTGCCCCTGGTTGCCAGCAGCTGGCGTCAGCAGGAGAGTCTTGATGGCTATCTCAAACGTCACAATGTGGTCGCTATTGCCGATATTGACACGCGAAAGCTGACTCGCATCTTGCGTCAAAAGGGTGCTCAGGCGGGTTGCATCGTCGCTGGTGCAGGTCTGGATGAGGCAGTCGCCTTGGCTGCGGCCAAAGGTTTTGGCGGTTTGAAGGGCATGGATCTGGCCAAAGAAGTGACCACCCGCCAGCCGTTTGAGTGGGCTCAAGGTAGCTGGAGTATCAAAACTGGCTTGCCAGATGCGCCGCATCCAGTTGAAGAACAACTCCCTCTGCACGTGGTTGCTTATGACTACGGCGTTAAACGAAACATTCTGCGCATGTTGGTGGATCGTGGTTGTCGCCTGACGGTCGTGCCTGCCCAGACCCCTGCTAGCGAAGTGTTGGCCATGAATCCTGATGGCGTGTTTCTCTCCAATGGCCCGGGTGATCCGGAGCCTTGTGATTACGCCATCGCCGCCATCAAAGAAATCCTGCAAACCAAACTGCCTATATTTGGCATCTGTCTTGGACATCAGTTATTGGCTTTGGCGAGTGGTGCCAAAACCGTGAAGATGAAATTTGGCCATCACGGTGGTAACCACCCTGTTTTTGATGATGAAGCCAAGCGTGTCATGATCACTAGCCAGAATCATGGTTTTGCTGTTGATGAAGACAGTCTGCCGGACAATCTACGTGCGACCCACCGTTCGCTGTTTGATGGTTCGCTGCAGGGTATTCATCGCACCGATGTTGCTGCATTTAGTTTTCAGGGTCATCCTGAGGCCAGTCCTGGCCCGCATGATGCGGCGCCGCTGTTCGATCACTTTATTAATCTGATTGAAACAGCCAAACAATAATCATCGTCAAGCACCAGCAATAGAGTTGAATAATGCCAAAACGTACTGACATTGAAAGCATCCTGATTATCGGCGCCGGCCCCATCATTATTGGCCAGGCCTGTGAGTTTGACTACTCTGGCGCCCAGGCCTGTAAGGCGCTGCGTGAAGAGGGTTACCGCGTCATTCTGGTGAACTCTAATCCTGCCACGATCATGACTGATCCAAACATGGCTGATGCTACCTACATTGAACCTATCACCTGGCAGACAGTGGCTCAGATCATTGAGAAAGAAAAACCGGATGCATTACTGCCGACCATGGGTGGTCAGACTGCATTGAACTGTGCCCTGGATCTGGCTCGTGAAGGCGTGTTGGAACAGCATGGGGTTGAGATGATCGGTGCCGATCGTGATGCCATAAACAAGGCTGAAGATCGCGATCTATTTGCCAAGGCGATGCGCAAGATTGGCCTGGATATGCCTAAAGCGGCCGTGGCCCATAATCTGGAAGAAGCATTTTCGGTGCAGGAGACTGTGGGTTTTCCAACTATTATTCGTCCGTCCTTTACTATGGGTGGCAGCGGTGGTGGCATCGCTTATAACAAAGAAGAGTTTGTTAAGATCTGTGAGCGCGGCCTTGATCTGTCACCCACCAACGAGTTGCTGGTTGAAGAGTCGATTATTGGCTGGAAAGAGTATGAGATGGAAGTGGTGCGTGACCACAACGACAACTGCATTATCATCTGTTCAATCGAGAACCTCGATCCTATGGGTGTACATACCGGTGACTCGATCACCGTCGCCCCAGCCCAGACACTGACAGATAAGGAATATCAGATCATGCGTAACGCCTCTTTGGCGGTGTTGCGTGAGATCGGTGTGGATACCGGTGGTTCCAATGTCCAATTTGCTATCAACCCAGAAAACGGTCGTATGATTGTTATCGAGATGAATCCGCGGGTATCACGTTCATCGGCGTTGGCCTCGAAGGCAACTGGCTTTCCGATTGCCAAGGTGGCTGCCAAGCTGGCGGTGGGTTACACCTTGGATGAATTGAAGAACGAAATCACTGGCGGCGCCACGCCCGCCTCGTTTGAGCCTTCGATCGATTATGTTGTGACCAAGGTGCCACGTTTTACCTTTGAAAAATTCCCGCAGGCTGAACCATTGCTAGGTACGCAGATGAAGTCTGTTGGCGAGGTAATGGCAATTGGTCGTACCCAGCAGGAGTCGTTGCAAAAGGCTCTGCGTGGTCTTGAAACTGGCGTTGACGGCCTGGATGAGATGCTCGATTTGGCTGTGATCAGTGACGATGATCTAAAAACCAAATTGCGCCATGAGTTGAAAATGCCAGGGCCAGAGCGGCTCTGGTATGTGGCCGATGCCTTCCGTGCCGGTTGGACTATGGATGAGGTGCATGAGTTTAGTCGCATTGATCCTTGGTTCCTGGTGCAGATTGAAGATCTGGTTATCGAAGAAGCGCAGGTGCGCGATCAGGGTCTGGCTGCGCTGGACAAGTCGCGCATGTATGCTCTGAAGCGCAAAGGTTTCTCTGATCGTCGTCTGGCCACGCTGCTGGCCTGCAAGGAAGGCGAGCTGCGCAAGTTGCGCCATGATCTGGATATTCGCCCAGTCTATAAACGGGTTGATTCTTGCGCGGCTGAATTTTCTACTGCCACGGCCTATATGTATTCCACTTATGAAGAAGAGTGCGAGGCTGAGCCAACGGTCAATGACAAGATTATGGTTTTGGGTGGTGGTCCGAACCGTATCGGTCAGGGCATCGAGTTTGATTATTGCTGTGTTCATGCTGCCCTGGCAATGCGTGAAGATGGTTATGAGACCATTATGGTCAATTGTAATCCTGAGACTGTCTCAACTGATTATGATATTTCTGACCGTCTTTATTTCGAGCCACTGACTTTGGAAGATGTGCTTGAAATTGTGCATAAGGAAAACCCCAAGGGCATCATTGTTCAGTATGGTGGCCAGACACCGTTGAAGCTGGCAGGTCCGCTGGAAGCGGCGGGTGCACCAATCATTGGTACCACACCTGACTCTATCGATCTGGCCGAAGACCGTGAGCGTTTTCAGCAGATGTTGCATGGGCTTGATTTGTTGCAGCCACCCAACTGTACTGCTCGTAATGCCGAAGAGGCAGTCGAGGCAGCGCGTGAGATGGGCTTTCCGCTGGTGGTGCGTCCTTCATACGTGTTGGGTGGTCGGGCAATGGAAATTGTCTACAGCGAAGAGGGGTTGCTCAACTATATGCAAGTTGCGGTACAGGTCTCTAATGATTCGCCCATCCTGCTGGATCGCTTTCTTGATAATGCGGTGGAGCTGGATGTCGATGCTATCTGTGACGGTACTGATGTGGTCATCGGTGGCGTGCTGGAGCATATCGAGCAAGCCGGTGTTCATTCCGGTGATTCGGCCTGTTCATTGCCGCCATACAGTGTTTCAGCTGAATATCAGGCTGAGCTGCGTGAACAGGTGCTGAAAATGGCGCGTGGGCTTAATGTGGTGGGGCTGATGAATGTACAGTTTGCGATTCAGGATGGCAAAATCTATGTGATTGAGGTTAATCCGCGTGCCTCTCGTACAGTGCCGTTTGTGTCTAAAGCTATTGGTCAGCCTTTGGCTAAAATTGCTGCCCGCTGCATGGCTGGTCAGACCTTGAAAGAACAAGGTTTTACGACTGAAATTGTGCCTTCTTTTTACAGTGTTAAAGAGGCTGTTTTTCCGTTTGTGAAGTTCCCTGGTGTCGATCCTATTCTCGGCCCAGAGATGAAGTCTACCGGTGAAGTGATGGGGGTTGGTCGTAACTTCGCCGAGGCCTTTGCTAAGGCTCAGCGTGGTGCCGGTGTTGTCTTGCCATCTTCGGGTAAAGCTTTTGTGAGTGTTCGTGATGCTGATAAGGGCGGGATAATACAAATTGCCCGTGAGCTGGTTGAGCTGGGTTTTGAGGTTGTTTCTACTCGTGGTACTGCTGAAGTGTTGAATGTTGAAGGTGTGCCTTGTGTCGTGGTCAATAAGGTTAACGAAGGTCGGCCGCATATTGTCGATATGATTAAAAATGATGAGATTAGATTGATTGTTAACACCACTGAAGGACGTCAGGCGATTGCCGATTCCTTCACTATTCGTCGTGCTGTTTTGCAGCACAAGGTGACTTATGCCACGACTCTGGCTGGTGGTCGAGCCATGTGTCTGGCTATTAAGTATGCTGATGAATATGATGTTAACCGCTTACAAGATTTGCACAAGGAGTTGTCTGCATGAGTACCATTCCAATGACTGCTAGCGGTGCTGAGCGCCTGCGTGAAGAGTTGAATCGATTGAAGAGTGAAGATAGGCCGCGCATTATTCAGGCGATTGCCGAGGCACGTGAGCATGGCGATCTAAAAGAAAATGCCGAATACCATGCAGCCAAGGAGCAACAGGCCTTTTGTGAGGGGCGCATTTCAGAGCTGGAAGGGCAACTGTCTTCAGCGCAGATTATTGATGTCTCCAAATTGACACCATCAGGCAAGGTGGTTTTTGGTGTGACGGTTGATCTGCTTGAGCTGGAAACAGAGAAGCAAGTGTCATATCAGATTGTTGGTGATCTTGAGGCAGATATCAGTCAGAACCGTATTTCTATTAGTTCTCCGGTTGCCCGCGCCTTGATCGGTAAAGAAGAGGGTGAAGAGGTGATTGTTAGGGCGCCGGGGGGGGATAAAGAATATGAGATCGTCGCGGTTCATTACAGCTGATTAGGGTATGGACGCTATTTCAGGGAAAATCGAGACAGTCCTGCAAACCTTGTGGATTGGTGGTTTGTGGGTGATTGGTTATGTGGTAACGCCAATCCTGTTTGCCAGTCTGGAAGAGCGGCGCCTGGCCGGAGAGTTGGCTGGGCATATGTTTACAGCGATTAATTACATTGGTTTGGGCTGCGGTACTCTGTTATTGGCATTTGCTGTGCTGAAGTCGAGTGGGTCTTTATTAAAAGATAGGCGGATCATCGCATTGGTGTTGATGCTGGTTCTGATTGCGGTTTCGGCGTTTGTGCTGCAGCCGATGATGCAGGAGCTGAAATTGAGTGGGATCGTGGCTGGCAGTGAGGCGGCGGCGCAGTTCGGGCAACTGCACGGTGTTTCGTCGGTGCTTTATTTACTAACCAGTCTGCTGGGGTTGTTTTTGCTTTTATCCCGTCGCCAAACTACCTGATAATATTTATTTATTTAGGTGGATCTTAGTTTCTTTCAGATTGCGGCGATAGAGCAGGGCGACATGGCCAACTCGCTGGACTAGTTCGGCAGCGCTGCGCTGACAAAGTTTGGTTATGATTGCATCGCGCTCATCACGGTCTGAGGCATTGACTTTAACCTTGATCAGCTCATGATGGGCAAGTGAAAGGTCTGCCTCGTTACAGACGCCATCAGTCAGACCATTGCTGCCAATCATGACAACAGGCTTG
This sequence comes from uncultured Chromatiaceae bacterium, assembly GCA_947259785.1. Lineage (GTDB taxonomy): Bacteria > Pseudomonadota > Gammaproteobacteria > Tenderiales > Tenderiaceae > Tenderia. Next base: position 12,258 of record CAMYNQ010000014.1, read on the forward strand.
AGATCATGGCCTAGTTTGCGTAGCTGGCGTTTTTGATTTTCCGATAATGACATGGCTTAAGATTACTCCGATATGACCCATTCTGAAGGCGACGCAAGTCTATCACGACGACGTAAAGTATTCACCGTCCAGGCGAGTCCGTTCAATGCGATCAAGCTTGACCTGGCTTTGATTCTGATTGTCGGTGTTGTGGTGCTGGTTACGCACGATCACCTTGTTGAGCACTCACTTGGCCAGCTGTTAATTGTTGTTGTTTATGGCCTTGCTGCTATGCTTTGGATTGTCATCAGGACGCGGTGGGTATTGAGAAATCTTGATCAGGCTGCTGCTGAGTCTGATGCTAGTCAATCGTCAAAAAATGGCTAGGCGGTTTTATGTCGAAAAGCAAGAGTAGTCAGCGATGGTTAGACGAACACGAAAATGATGTTTACGTTCAGCGTGCCCGTCAGGATGGGTATCGTTCGCGTGCAACATATAAGCTGCTGGAAATTAATAAAAAAGACCGTCTGATCAAACCGGGTATGACGGTGGTTGATCTGGGCGCAGCCCCGGGTGGCTGGTCACAGATGGCAGCCAGGTTGGTGGGTGATAAAGGTCATGTTGTAGCTATGGATATTTTGCCAATGGATGGTCTTGCTGGGGTGGATTTTCTACAGGGTGATTTTCGTGAGCAGGAAGTGCTTGAACAACTGTTAAAAATGATCGGAGATCGAGGTGTAGACCTTGTTATTTCAGATATGGCCCCCAACATAAGCGGAATGGGGGTGGTTGATCAGCCGCGAGCCATGTATTTGACTGAGTTAGCGCTGGATATGGCTCGACAAGTTTTGAAACCTGGCGGTGATTTTTTGGTCAAAGTTTTTCAGGGTGAGGGCTTTGATGAGTATATGCGTGACGTGCGCAGCTCATTTAGTAAGGTTATTACCCGTAAGCCCAAGGCTTCCAGGCCTCGGAGTCGTGAGGTCTATCTGCTGGCCAGGGGCTTTAAGATGTAGTATTTTTTGATGTTACATAGTGTGTTGCTCAGCTTTTTGTCTGGGTGGTGAATAAAAATCTTCCAGTTTAGGGTGATTGGTTTGAGTGATATGGCAAAAAACTTGGTTCTTTGGGTGGTCATCGCGATTGTGCTGATGTCTGTATTTAGCAGTTTCGGGCCGTCGAAGTTGAACTCTCAATCTATGCCTTATTCGCAATTTGTTGCGGATGTGCAAAGTGGTGTAGTTGATAAGGTTGTCATCGAGGGGCGTACCATTCATGGTGCGACTCAAAATGGTGAGCGTTTTACTACTTATAGTCCTGGTGATGCAGGTCTGGTTGGTGATTTGTTGAATCATGGTGTTCAGATTAATGCCCGTCCACAGGAGCAGCAGGGTTTTCTAACGCAGATCTTTATTTCCTGGTTTCCAATGTTGTTGTTGATCGGTGTGTGGATCTTTTTCATGCGTCAGATGCAGGGTGGCGGCGGTGGCCGTGGTGCTATGTCCTTTGGTAAGAGCAAGGCCAAATTGCTGAGTGAAGATCAGGTCAAAGTTAATTTTTCTGATGTGGCTGGTGTTGAAGAGGCCAAAGACGAAGTTGGTGAGTTAGTTGAGTTTCTACGTGATCCAAGTAAGTTTCAGAAGTTGGGTGGCAAGATCCCTCGAGGCGTATTGATGGTGGGATCGCCGGGCACAGGTAAAACCTTATTGGCTAAGGCGATTGCCGGTGAGGCCAAGGTGCCTTTTTTCACTATTTCTGGTTCCGATTTTGTTGAGATGTTTGTTGGTGTTGGTGCTTCGCGTGTGCGTGACATGTTTGAGCAGGCCAAAAAACATGCGCCATGCATTATTTTTATTGATGAAATTGATGCGGTGGGTCGTCATCGTGGTGCCGGTTTGGGTGGTGGTCACGATGAGCGTGAGCAGACCTTGAATCAGTTACTGGTGGAGATGGATGGTTTTGAAGGTAATGAAGGCGTTATCGTCATCGCTGCAACCAATCGTCCTGATGTGCTGGATCCTGCATTGTTACGCCCTGGGCGTTTTGACCGCCAGGTGGTGGTTCCATTGCCCGATGTGCGTGGCCGTGAGCAGATTTTGCGCGTTCATATGCGTAAAGTGCCTTTGGGTGAAGATGTTAAACCAAGCCTGATTGCTCGTGGAACGCCAGGCTTCTCCGGTGCTGACTTGGCCAACTTGGTGAACGAAGCAGCCCTGTATGCTGCTCGTGCCGATAAACGTTTGGTCGAGATGGCGGAGTTTGAGGCGGCCAAAGATAAAATTATGATGGGCGCTGAACGTAAGTCCATGGTGATGAATGACGATGAGAAGAAGCTTACTGCTTACCATGAGGCAGGACACGCCATTGTTGGTCGTGTGGTGCCGGCGCATGACCCTGTTTACAAGGTGTCTATCATTCCGCGTGGTCGTGCTCTGGGTGTGACCATGTTCCTGCCTGAGGAAGATCGTTACAGTTACAGTAAACAGCGTTTGGAGAGTCAGATTAGCAGTCTATTCGGCGGCCGTATTGCTGAGGAGATGGTTTTCGGTGCGGATCAAGTCACTACTGGGGCATCGAACGATATTCAACGTTCTACCGAGCTTGCCCGTAATATGGTGACAAAGTGGGGGCTGTCTGAGCGCCTTGGTCCATTGACCTATGCTGAGGAAGATGGTGAGGTGTTCTTGGGGCATTCTGTTGCTCAGCACAAGAATGTCTCTGGTCAAACCAGTAATTTGATTGATGAAGAGGTTCGTGCGGTTGTAGATCGTAATTACCAACGTTCAACGGATATTTTGACTGAGAATGTTAAGATTTTGCACATGATGGCTGATGCTCTAATCAAGTATGAGACCATTGACTCACATCAAATTGATGACTTAATGGAAGGCAAAGAGCCGCGTCCGCCAAAGGATTGGACTGACCATGAGCCGCAAGGTGGTTCTGGTGCCTCTTCTTCGGATTCTGGTGTTAAGGCTGATAAGTCAGATGATGGCAAGATGGGAGATCCGGCTGAATCACACTAAGTGATGTTAGTCTTGATTATGAAACGCCCTGCCTTTGGTGGGGCGTTTTGCTTATCGGGTGATGTTTTGGCAGCTGTAAAAGAAACATGTTTATGAGGCTTGTATTTGATCGACCCATGGTGATGGGGATTCTTAATGTAACGCCGGATTCGTTTTCTGATGGTGGGCGTTTCACTGACTCTGCTTTAGCCTTGGCTCATGTTGAGCAGATGGTAAGAGATGGTGTAGACATCATTGATATTGGTGGTGAGTCGACCCGGCCCGGAGCGGTGCCAGTTAGTGAGACAGATGAGATAGAACGGGTTATACCATTAGTTGAGGCAATCCGTAGTCGATTTGATGTACCAATTTCGGTGGATACCAGTAAACCGGGTGTGATGCGGGCCGCGGTAGCGGCGGGTGCCGATATGTTGAACGATGTACGCGCCCTGCGTGATGCGGATGCGCTCGAGACTGTCGCCGAACTTGGTGTGCCGGTTTGCCTAATGCATATGCAGGGTGAGCCGCGTGGGATGCAACAAAATCCGCAATATGATGATGTGACTGAGGATGTTTTACAGTTTTTGAGAGAACGGATAAATGCATGTCAGATTGCAGGTATTGCTAGGGATAAGTTGTTAGTAGATCCCGGTTTTGGGTTTGGTAAGAGTTTGGCGCAAAATCTTACTCTTTTAAAAGAATTAGATCGTTTTAAGTCGCTGGGATTGCCGGTGTTAGTCGGTATTTCGCGCAAGAGTATGATTGGTGCTGTGTTAGATCAGCCGGTTGAAGAGCGTCTATTTGGCAGTCTTGCGGCAGCCAGCCTGGCTTTATGGCAAGGGGCGAGTGTTATCCGGGTGCATGATGTTGCTGCGACAAAGGATGTTCTGAGGTTTTGTCAGGCCGTTAAGGCTGTGGATTTAAATGATTAGAGTTTTAGGTGGTTGTTATGGCAAATGAGCGCAAATATTTTGGCACCGACGGCATTCGCGGCAAGGTGGGTCAATACCCCATAACGCCAGAGTTTATTATGAAGTTAGGTTGGGCGGCAGGACGTGTACTGGCCAAGCCGGGTGGCGAGCAAAGCAAGGTTTTGATTGGTAAGGATACCCGTATCTCGGGTTATATGTTTGAATCGGCGCTTGAGGCAGGCCTGTCGGCTGCGGGCGTTGATATCATGTTGTTGGGGCCAATGCCTACCCCGGGAATTGCCTACCTCACACGTACTTTGAGAGCTGATGGGGGGATTGTTATTAGTGCATCACACAACCCTTATTATGATAATGGCATCAAGTTTTTTTCAGCTACGGGCCAAAAGCTTGGTGATATGGTTGAGCAAGCAATTGAGACAGAGCTTGATAAACCGATGGAAATTGTGGCGCCAAATGCGCTTGGCAAGGCTGGGCGTGTGAGTGATGCCGTTGGCCGTTATATTGAGTTTTGTAAGAGCACTATTCCTTCTCGCCTTTCACTTAATGGTTTAAAGCTTGTGGTGGACTGTGCGCATGGCGCAACCTACGACATTGCGCCCAAGGTATTTGCCGAGTTGGGTGCGGAGGTAGTAAGTCTGGGTGTGGCGCCTGATGGCCTGAATATTAACGAAGGCTGTGGCTCAACCGAGCCAGAAGCTTTGCAGCAGGCGGTTGCGAATAATGGTGCTGACCTTGGTGTTGCTTTGGATGGTGATGGCGACCGTTTAATTATGGTCGATCATAAAGGCGAGATAATTGATGGCGACGAGATACTCTATATTATCGCCTGTTCCAGTTTTGGTTCAGACCATTTCAGCAAAGGGGTTGTAGGTACTTTGATGAGTAATCTTGGTCTAGAACACGCCCTGGCGGAAAAGGGGGTTGAGCTGCATCGCGCTCAGGTGGGTGATCGTTATGTTATGGAAATGCTGCAACAACAAGGTTTGAATCTGGGTGGGGAATCATCTGGGCATATTATTTGCCTGGAGCAAACAACAACCGGTGATGGGATTGTTTCAGCCCTGCAAGTTCTGGCAGCCATGGTAGCGCAGGGGGCAAGTCTATTTGATCTGAAATCAGGCATGACAAAGTACCCGCAAACGATGATTAATGTCCGTACTGAGCAGCGTTTTGATTTTAAGGCCTCAAAAGCGGTTATGAAGGCCCAGAGAGAGGTAGAACAACAACTTAGTGAGCGTGGCCGGGTATTGTTGCGCGCCTCAGGAACCGAGCCGCTGATTAGAGTGATGGTTGAGGGGCAAGATGCTGCTGAGGTGGATAAATGCGCTGAATATTTAGCTCAAGAAGTCGAGTCCGCCTACCAGAGTTGTAGCACCAATAACGATCTCTAAACGGGCTGTATGGTGTCTCCAAGTGCCTCAAAATATTTGATTTATCCTGTCGGTATCTGTAAGCTTGGCCTACTTTTTTCACCGCTCAAAAGAGATGTGCAATGCGTAAGCCATTAGTTGCTGGAAACTGGAAAATGAATGGTTCCAGAGAGAATGCTGAGAGCCTGATTGCAGGAATAAAAGAGGGCTTAGGAGTTAATGCAGCTGTCGAAGCCGCAATTTGTCCGCCGTTTGTATACCTGTCAGAGGTGGGGTCACGGCTTTCTGGTAGTGGTATTGCTTTAGGCGCACAGAACGTATCCCAGCACGGTAATGGTGCTTATACTGGTGAGATTTCAACCAGCATGCTGTTGGATGTGGGGTGTAAATACGTGATTTCAGGTCATTCAGAGCGTCGCGCCCTGTATGGTGAGGCAGACTCGCTGGTGGCTGAAAAGGTGGTTGCCATAAATGCAGCAGGTTTAAAGCCAATTCTTTGTGTTGGTGAGCTGCTGAAAGAGCGCGAGTCAGGAAAAACCGAAGAAGTTGTGGCGCGTCAGCTGGATGTGCTGCTGAACAGCGCAGAAGGTTTGGCGGCGCTGCAAAATACAGTAATTGCCTATGAGCCGGTTTGGGCAATTGGGACGGGAATGACTGCTACACCAGAGCAGGCGCAGGATGTTCATGCATTTATTCGTCAGCGCATTGCGGCAAAAGATACTGCCTTGGCACAAAAGGTTCGTATTCTTTATGGTGGTAGTGTTAAAGGTAATAACGCCTCTGAGTTGTTTGCCAAGGCTGATATTGATGGTGGTCTTATCGGTGGGGCGTCTCTTCAGGTGGAAGAGTTTTTAGCTATATGTCGGGCTGTGAAATAAGCTTGCCTGATGTTAAATGAGGTAAAGAAGTAATGCTTACAGCGTTGACTGTTATTCATGTTTTGCTAACGATTTCACTGATTGCTCTGGTGCTGATTCAGCGTGGCAAGGGTGCTGATATGGGGGCGGCCTTTGGTAGTGGTGCCTCGAGTACGATGTTTGGTAGTCAGGGCGCGGCATCATTTTTGACGCGTACAACGGGTGTGATTGCAACCTTATTTTTCGTTACCAGCTTGAGTTTGGCTTATATGAGTGGGCAGCGAACTGAACGTCAAAGTGTGACCGAACTTGGTCAAGCAGCTGAGGCCGTGTCTGTTGAGGCAGAAGTATCGACAGGGGCGGCAAAACCTGACTTGCCTGAATTGCCAGAATAAAGTTTTAAAACGAGTTCACAAACTGTTGCCGATGTGGTGGAATTGGTAGACACGCTATCTTGAGGGGGTAGTGGCGCAAGCTGTGCCGGTTCGACTCCGGCCATCGGCACCAACATTAAATAAATGTGAGCTAATATTTGGAAGTGAAGTTGTAGTGATAAAAGTTTGATCAAAGTGTTGCTTTTGTTGTGTTTGTGCAGGTTGTATCGATCTAACCTCATGAATCTAGCGGGTATTTGAGGTGGCTCTTTTTGTTGACAATTAAGAAAAAACTAGCCTAGACTAGGTGTGTTGACGCAATAAAAATATAAAAAATAATACGGTTTGAGGGGATTGAGGTCTAAACACCTCATTTTTATAAAAAAGGGCTGGTTAGGGATAGTTTCCGTATCATGCTAGAAAATTACTTACCAATTCTGGTTTTCATTATTTTGGGTGTGCTGTTTGGCGTAGGGCCGATCATTGCTGGCTTTGTGTTGGCGCCGCACCGTCCTGATAGTGAAAAACTTTCCCCATACGAATGTGGCTTTGAGGCGTTTGAAGATTCGCGCATGAAGTTTGATGTGCGTTACTACCTCGTTGCAATTCTGTTTATTATTTTTGATTTGGAAATAGCATTTCTGTTCCCTTGGGCTGTTGTGCTGAAAGAAATTGGAATGTTTGGTTTTGTCGCCATGATCGTTTTTTTGGGGATTTTGGTGATTGGCTTTATCTATGAGTGGATGAAGGGAGCGCTGGAATGGGAATAGAAGGCATCCTTGAGAAGGGCGTGGTTACTACCACTGCTGATAAACTTATTAATTGGGCGCGTACTGGTTCACTATGGCCGATGACTTTTGGTCTAGCTTGTTGTGCAGTTGAAATGATGCATGCGGGTGCGGCGCGTTATGATTTGGATCGCTTTGGTGTAGTGTTTCGCCCCAGCCCGCGCCAGTCTGATGTGATGATTGTGGCTGGTACTTTGGTAAACAAGATGGCGCCAGCGCTGCGAAAAGTTTTTGACCAGATGTCTGAACCACGTTGGGTTATCTCAATGGGTTCATGTGCTAACGGTGGTGGTTATTATCACTATTCCTATGCCGTTGTGCGTGGCTGCGATCGAATCGTCCCGGTAGATATTTACGTACCTGGCTGTCCTCCGACAGCAGAGGCCTTGCTCTACGGCATTATTCAGCTGCAGAACAAAATTAAGCGTACCAACACTATTGCACGCTGAGGTTGGGGACTATGTCTATTTCTAACGAAAAACTGGTTGAACGCCTGCAAAATCGTTTTGGCGATGTATTGCAGGGCTGCGATGTCGCAGTTGGTGAGGTCACAATTGAGGTGGGTCGCGAGCAACTGCTCGAGGTTTGTACTGCCTTGCGTGATGATCTTGGTCTGCACTTCGAACAGCTTATCGATTTGTGTGGAGTTGACTTTTTAGAGCACGGCGAAGGCGCTTGGCAAGGTCCGCGTTTTGCTGTGGTCTATCATCTACTCTCTATCCGTAATAATTGCCGTCTGCGTGTTCGAGTATTTGCTGATAATGAAGAGCCCCGTGTTGATTCGGTTATCCCTATATGGAATGTTGCCAATTGGTTTGAGCGTGAGGCATTTGACATGTTCGGCATCCTTTTTGATGGTCATCCTGATCTACGTCGCCTGCTGACTGATTATGGTTTTATCGGCCATCCTTTCCGTAAGGATTTTCCTCTGCTGGGTCATGTTGAAATGCGTTATGACCCTGAGCGTAAGCGTGTTGTTTATGAGCCGGTTGAGACTGAATTACGTATTGTTGTGCCGCGTGTAATACGTCACGATAATCGTTATGAAGAATTGGAAAAGGGTGAGTAACGATGGCTGAGATTCGTAACTACACCATGAACTTTGGTCCCCAGCATCCATCTGCGCATGGGGTGCTGCGACTGGTGCTGGAATTAGACGGTGAGGTCATTGAACGCGCTGACCCGCATATTGGTCTGCTGCATCGCGGTACCGAAAAGCTTGCTGAGGGTAAGCCGTATAACCAGAATATCGGTTATATGGATAGGCTCGATTACGTTTCCATGATGTCGAACGAACACGGTTATGTCATGGCCATCGAGAAACTGCTTGGTTTGGAAATACCACTGCGTGCGCAATACATTCGTGTCATGTTTGACGAAATTACACGGATACTGAACCACTTGTTGTGGTTAGGTGCTCATGCGTTGGATATTGGTGCCATGACGGTGTTTCTGTATGCCTTTCGTGAGCGTGAAGATCTGTTGGATGCCTATGAAGCTGTTTCCGGTGCGCGTATGCATGCGACCTATTATCGTCCTGGTGGCGTGGCGCGTGACTTACCTGAGAAGATGCCGCAGTACCAAACCTCTAAGTGGCACAACGCCAAAGAGGTTGATCGTATGAACCAGAATCGTAGCGGCTCGCTGCTCGATTTTCTGGAAGATTTTACCAAGCGCTTTCCAACTTATGTCGATGAATATGAAACTCTGCTGACGGACAACCGTATCTGGAAGCAGCGTACTGTTGATATTGGTATCGTTACACCAGAGCGTGCTCTGCAGTTGGGGTTGACCGGGCCAATGATTCGTGGCTCCGGCATTGAATGGGATCTTCGTAAAAAACAACCTTATGAAGTTTATGATCGCCTGGATTTTGATATTCCAGTGGGAACAAATGGTGATTGTTATGATCGTTACTTGGTGCGTGTTGAGGAAATGCGTCAATCGAACCGCATTGTTCATCAGTGTATCGACTGGCTGCGTAAGAATCCCGGTCTGGTAAAAGTGGATAACTACAAGGTTAGTCCACCCCGCCGCGAGCAGATGAAGGGTGATATGGAAGCTTTGATTCACCACTTCAAACTGTTTACTGAGGGTTATTGTTTGCCGGAAGGCGAAGCCTATGCGGCTGTTGAACATCCTAAAGGTGAGTTTGGTGTCTATCTGGTTTCCGACGGTGCCAACAAGCCTTATCGCATGAAAATTCGTGCGCCAGGTTTTGCCCATATGGCTGCCTTGGATGAAATGTCTCGTGGCCACATGATTGCTGACGTTGTCGCTATCATCGGCACGCAGGATATTGTATTTGGAGAGGTTGACCGCTGATGTCCCAACAAAAATCCCAGACTAAGTTGCATTTGATCACGGCTGAGTCACTTGCTGAGATTGACCAGAACGTCGCCAAGTATCCTGCTGAACGCAAAGAGTCTGCTTGTATGCCAGCACTTCGCATTGTCCAGGATCAGAATGGTGGCTGGTTGACCAATGACTTGATGGATGCCGTGGCTGAACATCTTGAAATGCCCGCGATTGCAGTCTACGAGGTGGCAACCTTTTATTCCATGTATGAGCATAAGGCGGTTGGACGCAACAAGATCAGTGTCTGTACTAATATCTCATGCATGTTATGTGGTTCTGATGAGATTGTTGGTCATCTCAATAACAAACTTGGTATCAAGTTTGGTGAAATTACCGAAGATGGTAAGTTCAGCCTGAAAGAAGTTGAATGCCTGGGGGCATGTGCTGGTGCGCCTATGATGCAGATCGGACGTGATTATCACGAAAATCTGACCCCGGAGAAGATTGACGCTATTTTAGATAGCCTCGAGTAAACACCATGGCCAACAACGACGTTTGTTTTCGCAATAATCACCTGGATAAACCTTGGGCGATGGATACCTATCAGGGTACTGGTGGTTATGAGGTTTGGAAAAAGATACTCAAGGAGAAGACCTCTCCCGAAGAGATTATCGAGCAGGTCAAAATCTCGGCCTTGCGTGGCCGTGGCGGTGCAGGTTTTCCGACCGGTCTGAAGTGGAGTTTCATGCCGCGTAATTCAGAAGGACAGAAGTACATAGTCTGTAACTCAGATGAGGGCGAGCCTGGTACTTGTAAGGATCGTGATATTCTGCGCTACAATCCGCATCAGCTGGTTGAAGGGATGGCGATTGCTGGTTACACCATTGGTGCAACGCAAGGATATAACTACATTCGTGGTGAGTTCTGGGAACCCTATGAACGTTTTCAGGCTGCCATAGAAGATGCTCGTGCTGCTGGATTGCTGGGTAAAAACATCATGGGTTCAGGGATTGATTTCGATCTGGAAGTCCATCTTGGTGGTGGAGCCTATATTTGTGGTGAAGAAACTGCTTTGCTTGAGTCTATCGAGGGCAAAAAGGGGCAGCCGCGTTTTAAACCGCCGTTTCCAGCTAGTTATGGCCTGTATGGGCGTCCAACCACTATCAACAATACCGAGACATTGGCATCAATCCCAATGATTCTGAAAAACGGTGGCCAGTGGTTTCTTGACCTGGGTAAGCCAAACAATGGTGGCACTAAAATATTTTCTGTTTCCGGGCATGTAAACAAGCCAGGGAACTTTGAAGTGAACATGGGCACCCCGTTTGCTGAACTGTTAGAAATGGCGGGTGGGGTACGCGATGGACATAACCTCAAAGCGGTTATTCCTGGTGGTTCATCCACTCCGATTGTCCCTGCTGATGTGATGATGAAAACTGATATGGATTACGATTCAATCGGTAAGGCAGGGTCAATGCTGGGTGCGGGTTCAGTCATTGTCATGGATGAGACTACCTGCATGGTTAAGGCCTTGGCACGTCTTTCGCACTTTTATTTCGAAGAGTCCTGTGGTCAATGTACACCATGCCGTGAAGGTACTGGTTGGTTGGCGCGTGTTGTTCATCGTATCGAACATGGACAAGGACGTCAGGAAGACCTGGATATGCTTGATGATGTAGCTAATAAAATTATGGGGCGCACAATCTGTGCCCTGGGTGATGCTGCCGCCATGCCTGTGGCCAGTTTCATAAAACATTTTCGCGATGAGTTCCAATATCACATCGATCATGGCAAGTGCCTGGTGTGATTTGTAGTTTATTGACGAAGTTAAACAGATTAAGAATGTACGGGGCCAATTGATGGTAAGTATAGAAATCGATGGGAAGAAGATCGAGGCGCAGGACGGGGCCATGATCATTGAGGCCGCTGATGAGGTCGGTATTCCTATTCCTCGTTTTTGTTATCACAAAAAGCTGTCGGTTGCTGCCAACTGCCGTATGTGTCTGGTTGAAGTAGAGAAAGCTGCTAAACCTTTGCCTGCCTGCGCCACACCTATTACAGATGGTATGGTTATTTTTACTCGATCAAAAAAGGCCATTGATGCGCAGAAAAGTGTGATGGAATTTCTGTTGATCAATCATCCTCTGGATTGCCCAATCTGTGATCAGGGTGGTGAATGTGAACTTCAGGATCTGGCCATGGGCTTTGGTGGTGATCATTCACAGTATGGTGAAGAAAAACGAGTCGTGTTTGATAAGAACCTTGGCCCGCTGATCTCGACAGACATGACACGCTGTATTCACTGTACCCGTTGTGTTCGTTTTGGACAGGAAGTTGCTGGTGTCCAAGAGTTGGGCGCCACTGGTCGTGGTGAACATATGTTAATAGGTACCTATGTTGAGAAAGCAGTGACCTCCGAGCTTTCCGGCAATGTAATCGATCTTTGTCCGGTTGGTGCTTTGACATCAAAGCCATTTCGTTTTCATGCCCGTAGTTGGGAGATGAATCAAATCAACACCATAGCGGCGCATGATTGTGTTGGTTCGAATATTCAAGTTGAGACTCTGCGAAACGAAGCTCGCCGTGTCACTCCAGTTGAAAACGAGAGCATCAATGAAACATGGATTTCTGATCGGGATCGTTTTAGCTATGAAGGTGCGAATAGTACTGATCGCCTGCGTACACCAATGGTCAAACAAAATGGTGAATGGCAGGAAGTCGATTGGCAAACTGCACTTGATGCAACTGTTTCTGGCCTGAAGTCTGTTTTGGAAAAACATGGTGCTGGTCATTTGGGCGCACTGACATCAGCAAGTGCCACTATTGAAGAGATGTACTTGTTGCAGAAACTGGTGCGTGGTCTGGGTGGATCAAATATAGACCATCGCCTTGCTCAGCTTGATTTTGCAGATCAGGAGAGCATGCCTCTGTATCCATCGTTGGGGCAAAGTATTGAGTCTCTTGAAGATGTGGATGCCGCTTTGCTGATTGGCTCCAATATTCGCCATGATCAACCTTTGCTTGGTCTTCGTGTGCGTAAGGCTGCCTTGAATGGTGCCAACATCATGTGCGTAAATCCGGTTGATTATGAGTTTATGTTCCCGGTTGCTGAGAAGATAATTGCAGCACCTGCTGGAATGGAACAAGAGCTTGCAGGTATCGCTAAGGCTTTAGTTGAAGCGGGCGCCTCTGCACCGCATGACCTTAATGCGCTGATTGCAGGTGTTGAAGTTTCTGATGCTCAGCGTTCAATCGCTGAAAAGCTGAAATCAGCAGCCAAGGCAATCGTCATGTTGGGGAGTTATGCCCAGGCATCGGCATCAGGTTCTAAGCTACGCTCACTTGGTCAAGCAATTGCGGAGATGAGTGACGCAAACTGTTCTTATCTAACAGATGGCGCAAACAGTGCCGGTGCATATCTGGCAGGTGCTTTGCCCCATCGGGCTGCCGCAGGCAAAGGTGCTACTTTTGGTTTGAATGTGCAAAGTATGCTAACTGAAAAGTTGGCAGGTTATGTCTTACTCGGTACTGAACCTGAGAATGATGTTGCTAATGCCGCTGCTGTGCTTGCGCCACTGAATAAGGCTGAATTTGTTGTTTCAATGACCAGCTATAAGAGCGAAACAATGCTCGAATATGCATCAGTGTTGCTGCCAATTGCACCATTTACTGAGACCTCGGGCACATTTGTCAATGTAGAAGGTCAGTGGCAGAGTTTTCCTGGCAGCGTTAAGCCATTGGCCGAAACTCGTCCGGCATGGAAGGTGCTGCGTGTAATGGGTAACTTGTTTAACCTGGATGGCTTTGAACAAGAGTCTTCTGAAGAAGTCCGTAATGAATTACAGGCGCTGGTGGATGGTGCAAGTGAGCATAAGACTGCGCCACATTTTTCAGCATCCCTGACTGTAGCCAATGACAAGCCGGTGCGTGTTGCTGATAGTGGAATCTATTCAATCGATGCAACAGTAAGACGTGCCGAATCTTTGCAAAAGACACCTCAGACTAAGGCTGCGGCTGCGGCAAGAATTAACTCAACCACTGCCAAGGCGCTTGGTTTGTCTGATGCGGTCAATGTTGAAGCGATGCAAGGTGAAAGCAGTTGTGTAATTGCTTTGGAAATTGATGATCGTGCTGCCGATGGAACGGTTTGGTTGTCAGCCGGTGCCCATGAAGTTGCCGGTTTTGGGTGTGATGGGGCAGAAATTGCCCTTAAGCCAGTATAGCGAGTGAAGCGAGATAGATAAGAATGATTGAAGCTGCACTGACAATTTGGAACGCGATTCCCGAACTGCTGCAGATCGCAATTAAGATCGTTGCCATTGTGGTGCCGATAATGCTTTCGGTCGCCTATTTGACCTTGGCTGAGCGTAAAGTGATTGGTTATATTCAGGTGCGTATTGGACCTAACCGTGTTGGCCCACGCGGGCTATTGCAGCCGATTGCTGATGGCCTGAAACTGGCCTTAAAAGAAATTATTATTCCAACCAATGCCAACCGTTTTCTGTTTGTGCTTGGGCCGATTATTACCCTTGCACCTGCGTTGGTTGCCTGGGCGGTTATCCCTTTTGACGAAGGCATGGTGTTAACCAATATCGATGCCGGGCTGCTTTATATTCTGGCGATGACTTCTGTTGGTGTCTACGGCGTCATTATTGCTGGCTGGGCATCTAACTCAAAATACGCCTTCCTAGGCGCGCTACGTTCATCGGCACAGGTAGTTTCCTACGAGATCGCCATGGGTTTTGCCCTGGTAGTTGTATTGATGGCAGCGGGAAGTTTGAACCTGCAAGATATTGTCATGGCGCAGAAAGGTGAACTGGGGCTGATGGACTGGTTTTGGTTGCCACTGCTGCCAATGTTTGTGGTCTATTTTATCTCAGGTGTCGCAGAGACAAACCGAGCGCCATTTGACGTGGCTGAGGGTGAGTCTGAGATCGTTGCCGGTTTCCATGTTGAATACTCGGGTATGACCTTTGCCGTATTTTTCTTGGCTGAATACGCCAATATGATTTTGATTTCAGTGCTGACAGCTATCATGTTTATGGGCGGGTGGTTATCGCCAGTCGCAGGGACAATGCTTGAACCTGTGTTGTCTTGGGTACCAGGTATAGTTTGGTTGTTGGCTAAAACTGCACTTTTGTTATTCCTATTTCTTTGGTTTCGGGCAACTTTTCCCCGTTACCGTTATGACCAGATCATGCGTCTGGGTTGGAAAATATTTATTCCGGTGACAATCGTTTGGATCTTGGTCGTCGGTTGTTTGGTACTCGGCAGTGTGCCTCCATGGTTCGACTAAGGGGGAGCAGATATGAATGCAATGAATCATTACGTTAAGAGTTTTCTGCTGTGGGAACTGTTCAAAGGTTTGGCGCTCACGGGGAAATATCTGTTCGCCAAAAAGATTACTGTTCAGTATCCAGAAGAAAAAACACCGCAGTCGGGTAGATTCCGTGGCTTGCATGCTTTGCGCCGCTATGAAAATGGCGAAGAACGCTGCATCGGTTGTAAATTGTGTGAGGCGACTTGTCCTGCCCTTGCGATCACTATTGAATCTGATCAGCGTGACGATGGTAGCCGTCGTACCACGCGTTATGACATCGATTTATTTAAGTGCATTTATTGCGGATTTTGTGAAGAAGCCTGTCCGGTAGATGCCATTGTTGAAACCCGTGAATTCGAATATCACTTTGAAAAGCGCGGTGAAAACATTATGACCAAGGATAAGCTGCTGACTGTTGGTGATCGTCTGGAAAAACAGATTGCCTTCGACCGTGGTGAAGACGCGCCATACCGCTAATAAACAGGTGTAACTGACTACGTTATGGAAACTCTGATTTTTTACATATTTTCAGCTATTTTGATTGCTTCTGCATTGGCAGTAATCACGGTGCGCAATCCTGTTCATGCGGTGTTGTTTCTGGTGCTGACCTTTTTTACTAGTGCCGCTATTTGGCTGATGATGGAAGCAGAATTCCTGGCCATTACCTTGGTGCTGGTTTACGTCGGCGCAGTAATGGTGTTGTTCCTGTTTGTGGTGATGATGTTGGATATCAATATTTCGGTGCTGCGCGAAGGTTTTGTTAAAAATGCCTACGTCGGAATTCCAGTTGCATTGATTGTTGTATTTGAACTGATCGCTGTAGTGGGTGGTAGCCGCTTTGGACTTGATCAGGTGCCAGCGCCAGTGGCGCATGCTGCGGACTACAGTAACACCAAAGAGCTGGGACGTGTTCTTTACACAGAATATGTTTATGCCTTTGAATTGGCAGCAGTGGTGTTGGTCGTAGCAATTATTGCCGCGATTGCCCTTACCATGCGTCGCCGACCCGATAGTAAATACCAGGACCCTGCTGAGCAGGTTAAAGTTCGCCGCAATGACCGTCTTCGCATTGTGAAGATGGCGGCTGACAAGAAAAACAAGGCGAGCGAATAAAGCCTTAGGCTTTTAAAAGAGAGAAAAATGATAGCACTGTCTGATTTTCTAATTTTAGGCGCCATTCTGTTTTGTATCAGTGTGGCTGGCATCTTCATTAACAGGAAGAATGTAATTGTTCTGTTGATGGCGATTGAACTGATGTTGTTGGCCGTCAATATGAACTTTATTGCGTTCTCATATTATATGAACGATCTGGCTGGCCAGGTATTTGTGTTCTTTATTTTGACTGTTGCTGCTGCAGAAGCAGCAATCGGCTTGGCGATTCTGGTGGTTTGGTTCCGTAATCGTCGCACGATTAATGTTGAAAATCTCGATACGTTGAAGGGGTAGGGTAGAGCACATGGAAAACGTCTATCTCGGCATTGTTCTGGCGCCATTGATCGGTTCGATCATTGCTGGACTATTTGGTAAGCAAATCGGTCGCGCGGGTGCTCACTGGGTCACCAATATTGGTGTTGCGATTTCATTTATTTTATCTGCCGTAGTCTTTAATGACATCATTCTAAATGGTGGCGCTACCTATAACGCCTCTGTCTATACCTGGCTTGTAAGTGATGGTATTCGCTTTGAAGTTGGCTTCTTGGTTGATGAGCTAACAGCGACTATGATGATGGTCGTGACTTTTGTGTCGCTGATGGTACATATCTATACCATTGGCTACATGCATGACGACCCAGGTTATCAACGTTTCTTCAGTTACATCTCGTTGTTTACTTTTTCCATGTTGATGCTGGTTATGGCCAACAACTTTATGCAGCTATTTTTTGGTTGGGAAGCTGTGGGGCTTGTCTCTTATCTATTGATTGGTTTTTGGTACAAAAAAGAGACTGCGATATTTGCCAATATGAAGGCCTTTTTGGTTAATCGTGTTGGTGACTTTGGTTTTTTATTAGGGATCGCTGCAGTTGCAATGTATTTCAATAGCCTTGATTATGCCGACGTCTTTAAGGCAGCGCCCTTATTGGCCGACCTGGATATTCAGGTGATTCCTGGTATTGACTGGTCACTGATGACGGTTATTTGTATTTTGCTGTTCATTGGCGCCATGGGTAAATCAGCACAGGTGCCTTTGCATGTCTGGTTGCCTGATTCTATGGAAGGTCCGACGCCTATCTCTGCTTTGATCCATGCTGCAACCATGGTTACCGCCGGTATCTTTATGGTGGCGCGTATGTCTCCAATGTTTGAGCTGTCGACCACTGCCTTGAGTTTTATCCTTGTTATAGGTGCTATTACTGCGCTGTTCATGGGCTTTCTTGGTCTTATTCAGAACGATATTAAACGCGTGGTCGCCTATTCGACACTGTCACAGCTAGGTTATATGACCGTTGCGTTGGGTGCCTCAGCCTATGCTGCTGGTATTTTCCACTTGATGACCCATGCTTTCTTTAAGGCACTGCTCTTTCTGGCGGCAGGTTCGGTCATCGTTGCTATGCATCATGAACAGGATATTCGGAAGATGGGCGGCCTGAAAAAATATATGCCGATTACCTACTGGTGTATGTTGATCGGATCACTGGCATTGATAGGCACGCCATTTTTCTCTGGGTTTTTCTCGAAAGATGCGATTATCGAAGCCGTCGGCCACTCTGAAATAGCTGGATCTACATTCGCTTATATTTGTGTATTGCTGGGTGTGTTTATTACAGCTCTGTACAGTTTTCGTATGTTCTTTCTGGTTTTCCACGGCAAAGAAAATATCGATCCTCATACCAAAGAACATCTGCATGAATCACCTAAGGTGGTGACGATTCCGCTTGTCCTGCTGGCAATTCCTTCAGTTGCAATTGCCTGGTTCTCTGTCGGTCCTATGCTGTTTGGTGATTATTTTGGCGATGCTATCTTTGTCCTGCCTGAACATGACGTTCTCGGGCAAATGAACTTTACAAGTGTCATAGGCTTCGTTGGCCATGGCTTGGTGACGCCAGCATTTTACTTTGCGTTGGCTGGATTTTGTGCGGCGTATTATCTTTATATGATTCGTACTGACCTACCAGCCAAGATTAAAGCCAAATACGAAGGTATTCATAAACTGCTTGATAACGCCTACGGCTTTGATGCATTTAATCAGTCATTCTTTGCTGGCGGTTGCCGCAAGTTAGGTCAACTATTTTGGCAGATTGGTGATGTCAAAGGGATTGATGGGATTGTAGTTAATGGCTCAGCTAGATTGGTTGGCTGGGTTGCAGGTGCAGTACGTCAGATGCAAACAGGTTTTTTGTATCATTACGCATTTGCGATGATTATTGGATTACTTGTTCTGGTGAGCTGGGTTTTAGCTCGCGCATAACAATAAAAAGGATAGGACTGAATGTCTGATTTACCACTCCTAAGTTTAGTTATATGGTTGCCGATTATTTTTGGCATCCTGGTGTTGGTTGCTGGAGCTACCGGCAATAACGGTCTAGTGCGTTGGACAGCACTGCTGTCGTCTGTTGTCGTCTTTCTAATTTCGTTGCCATTATGGACGGGCTTTAGTCTGACTACGCATGAAATGCAGTTTGTTGAGTCGGCTGCATGGATTCCCGCGTTTAATATTACCTACCATCTTGGTGTTGATGGCATTTCCATGCCTTTGATACTGCTGACTACCTTTACCACCATCCTGGTGGTTGCTGCGGGTTGGGAAGTGATTCAAAACAGAGTTGCTCAGTACATGGCTTGCTTTCTAATTATGGAAGGCATGATGAATGGTGTATTCGCTTCGCTGGACAGCATCTTGTTTTATGTCTTTTGGGAAGCAATGCTGATTCCTATGTTTCTGGTTATCGGTATTTGGGGTGGTAAAAACCGTGTTTACGCGACAATCAAATTCTTTCTCTATACCTTTTTTGGTTCGGTGTTTCTGCTGGTTGCCTTGATTTATCTCTATTTCCAGGCAGGCACATTCTCGATTCTGGATTTTCATGCCGTGCCAGTCAGTATGACTGCACAGATTTTGATATTCCTGGCTTTCCTGATTGCCTTTGCCGTCAAGGTGCCAATGTGGCCTGTGCATACCTGGTTGCCTGATGCTCACGTACAGGCGCCTACTGGTGGCTCGGTGATACTGGCAGCAATCATGTTGAAACTTGGTGCCTATGGTTTTATGCGATTCATGATTCCTATCGCGCCTGATGCTAGTGCTGAGTTGGACTGGTTGGTCATTACGATGTCATTGATTGCTGTGGTCTACATTGCCTTGATTGCGCTAGTTCAGGAAGACATGAAAAAGCTGGTGGCTTATTCATCAATTTCGCATATGGGTTTTGTTACGCTAGGTTTCTTTATCGTCTTTGATATCTATACCCAAACTGGTAGCGTTTCAGGGGCCGCCTTGGGTATGGAAGGTGCCATGGTGCAAATGATTTCACATGGTTTTGTCTCTGGTGCAATGTTCCTCTGCATTGGCGTCATGTACGACCGGATGCACTCACGAAACATTAGTGATTACGGCGGTGTTGTAAATACTATGCCGTGGTTTGCAGCCTTGTTTGTGTTCTTTGCTATGGCTAACGCTGGCCTGCCTGGTACGTCTGGTTTTGTGGGTGAGTTCATGGTTGTGCTCGGTGCTTTCCAAGCTAACTTTTGGTATGCATTCCTGGCTGCTTCAACCTTGGTGCTTGGTGCAGCCTATACTCTGTGGCTGGTTAAACGGGTGATTTTTGGTGAAGTCAAGAATGACAATGTTGCGGCACTGAAAGATATCAATGCTCGTGAGGCAGTGGTGCTCGGTACATTGGCGTTCTTTGTCTTGTTGCTGGGTGTTTATCCTGCACCTTTGCTCGAAGTTATGCATTCAACGGTGGACAACCTGCTGCAGCAGGCTGTGACATCTAAACTTTAATATTACTGAGATGATTGCCGACTGGTGTTAACGGCAGAAGGCTGAGAAACGGATGGCTATAGTGAATTTTGAAATGCCGAATTTTTTACCTGCATTACCAGAGATGTTCGTTCTGGCGATGGCTTGTTTTATCCTGATTCTGGATCTGTTCATCAAACAACAGGACCGGGTAATTACCTATTTATTATCTATTGCAACTCTGGTGGGTGCCGCCATCCTCACTATCAGCTTGTCTGATGGTGAACGCCATCTAACCTTTAGTGGTAGTTTTGTCTCTGACCCTATGGGTGACGTGCTGAAAGTATTTATCTATCTAGTTACGGCGGTTGTGTTTCTGTATTCACGTGATTATTTGAAAAAACGTGATTTGTTTAAGGGCGAGTATTTTGTCCTCGGACTGTTTGGCGTGCTGGGTATGATGGTCATGGTTTCGGCCCATAGTATGTTGACCCTTTATATTGGTCTTGAACTGCTGTCGCTGTCGCTGTATGCCTTGGTTGCCTTTCAGCGTGATTCTCTTCAGGCCACTGAAGCGGCAATGAAGTATTTTATTCTTGGCGCAATTGCTTCAGGCATGCTGCTATACGGCATGTCTATGCTTTATGGTGCATCCGGCAGTCTTGATATTGCTGAAATCGGTGCCTATGCAGCGCTGAATACGGACAACACCGTGCTAGCGTTTGGTCTGGTCTTTGTCATCGTTGGACTTGGTTTCAAGTTGGGTGCGGTTCCATTTCATATGTGGGTGCCGGATGTCTATCACGGTGCGCCCACTTCTGTGACTCTCTATATTGGTACGGCGCCAAAAATTGCTGCCTTTGCCATGGTAATGCGTCTACTGGTTGAAGGTCTGGGTGATCTGCATAGTGAATGGCAGACCCTGTTGATAGTGCTTGCTGTGCTCTCGATTGCAATTGGTAATGTGGTTGCTATCGCCCAAACCAACATCAAACGCATGTTGGCTTATTCAACTATCTCTCATGTCGGTTTTATCCTGATTGGTTTGCTGGCAGGCACAGATAATGGTTATTCGTCAGCAATGTTCTATGTGGTGGTTTATTCACTGATGGGCATGGGTGGTTTCGGTATGATCATCCTGCTCAGCCGTTCTGGTTTTGAGGCTGATAAGCTGGATGACTTTAAAGGTCTAAACGAACGTAGCCCCTGGATGGCTGCCATGATGATGATCCTGATGTTTTCCATGGCGGGTGTACCGCCTACAGTTGGTTTTTATGCCAAGTTGTCAGTGCTGCAGGCCGCAGTCGATATCGATATGGTCTGGTTGGCTGTCTACGCAGTTGTATTCTCTGTCATCGGGGCTTTTTATTATCTGCGTATCATTAAACTGATGTACTTTGATAAGCCCGATGATACAGCCAAGATAGAGGCGGGCATGGATATGCGAATCGTTCTGTCAGCGAATAGCCTTGGTATGTTGGCTCTGGGGCTATTTCCCGCTGCGCTGATGCAGTGGTGCATCGCGGTAATATAGTCTCTTATGGGGGACAATCCATGCTCGGTATTGGCTGTCTTCCTTAGTTCAATATTCCTTAAACAAAACTCAGCCGGCATGGTGAGAGGGCATGGCCATGCGAATTCTTGTAAGTAATGATGATGGCTACCAAGCTCCAGGTATAGCTTGTCTGGCGGACGCGCTAGAATCGATTGGCGATGTTACGGTCGTGGCCCCAGATCGCAATCGTAGCGGTGCTAGTAATTCACTCACCCTTGAGCACCCATTACGTACCACTTCGATTTCAAGCAATGTTACGGCCGTCGATGGAACGCCGACTGATTGTGTCCACTTGGCACTAACCGGCTTGCTTGATTTTGAGCCTGATATGGTGATTGCGGGGATAAATGCTGGCGCTAACCTGGGTGATGATGTGCTTTATTCAG
>CAMYNQ010000015.1 GCA_947259785.1 uncultured Chromatiaceae bacterium
CTGGTTCGGCCACTTCCGGCATTGAAACTAGCAAGATCGTTCGCAATACTTACACACTGCTCGCAATGACACTATTGTTCAGTGCCGTTACTGCTGGCATTTCAATGGCGATTCAGCCACCAATGTTTACCGGCATTGTCTGCTCTTTGGTAGCAATGGGGCTGATTTGGTTTGTTCTGCCACGCACGGCCAATTCAGCTGCTGGTTTGGGCGTAGTATTTGGTATTACTGGTTTGCTAGGTTTTGGCTTGGGACCACTGCTGACACACTACCTGGCCATGGCAAACGGCGGCATGATTGTGATGAACGCTATGGCGACTACCGGCATAACCTTTCTGGGTTTATCAGCCTACGTTTTAACAACAAAGAAAGATTTCAGCTTCATGGGTGGTTTTCTCATGGCCGGCCTTATCGCCGTCATCGGCCTGGCTCTAGTATCAATTATTGCTGCCTGGGGCTTTGGTGTTGATGTTAGCGCCTTCTCACTCGCTATCTCTGGCGCTGTTGTGTTATTGATGAGTGGTCTGATTCTTTTTGAGACCAGCAACATCGTCAATGGCGGCGAAACCAATTACCTAATAGCGACCGTCGGTTTGTATCTTGCAATCTATAATCTATTCACTGCCCTGCTGCACCTGATTGGTGCCTTTAGCGGTGACGATTAAGAAGCTTTTTAGCCATTAGTAAAAACCCCGGCCAAGTGCCGGGGTTTTTGTTTGTAGTAAAGGTTTAGATCATTTTAATGAGATAAGAGCATGGATACCCAACACCCATTTTCCCGATTCATCCGCACCCTGGGCCGCGGTAAACAAGGCTCACGCTCGTTGTCACAAGATGATGCCTTCGAGGCCATGAACATGATTATGGAGGGCCAAGTAGAACCTGAACAGCTAGGAGCCTTTCTGATGCTGGTTCGGGTCAAGGAAGAGACACCGGAAGAGGTGGCAGGATTTGTTCGGGCCGCGCGCCGGCATATCCAGCTACCTGGTAATACACCAGCGATTGATCTGGACTGGTCCAGCTATGCCGGCAAACGTCGTCATTTGCCCTGGTTTGTACTAAGTGTGTTGTTGCTGGCGGACAACGGTTACAAGGTGTTTATGCACGGCCTGCAGGGACGCAAAGACGAGCGTATCTATACCCCGGCAGTGTTGCAGCTGTTAGGTATGCCAATCAGCCAGTCATTAAGCGATGCAGCGAGTAGGCTGGAACAACACAACTTCGCCTATCTCAATCTGGATCAGCTCTGCCCTCGCCTGCAACAATTGATCGAACTGCGTGAGCTTCTGGGGCTACGCTCGCCAGTGCACACCGTCGCCAGAATGTTAAATCCCTTCAATGCTGCCTGCCAAATGCAGGGCATCTTTCACCCTGGCTATCTGGAGATTCATCAAGGTGCGGCACAAATTCTTAATCAACCACATATGGCGGTCATCAAAGGTGACGGTGGTGAAATAGAGGCCAGCCCTGATTCACCCTGCAAACTTATGTATGTGCATGACAACCAGACACAGAGTGAGGAATGGCCCGCCCTTCTCAGCAGCCGGGCAGTCAAACCCAAGAGCCTCGACCTGGAAAACCTAAAGCAGCTATGGCGCGGCGCGTGTGAGAACAATTATGGCGAAGCGGCAGTAATCAACACACTGGCCATAACCCTTTATACAATAGGGAAATGTAAAAACCGTGAAGATGCACTTAATCTGGCAACAGAAATGTGGACATTACGTTCGAAAGACTTGATATAACATTTCAAACAAAAAAGCCTACACATTAATTTTATCTCTGCTAGATTATAATTGTGTTGCATTAAATAATAATAAAAGACTAAAGTTAAGTGCGTGTTGTTGTTTATCTGAAGTAATAACCACGGGGGCATTTATGGGAAATGATTCTGGAAAACTTGATTTTCTCTTTCCAATATCAAATTCAACACTCAATAACTTTTTAAATATATGCTCAAGCGGCGTCGTCTTTTTGAACGAAGATGGTAAGGCGCTATATGCAAACAAAAAGATAGAAAAGATCCTCGGCTATAGCAGAGGTGAAATCATTAATAACCCCTTAGACATTTTTTTTACCGCTAAAGACAGGCCTAAACTCACCTCAACGCTGAAAAATATTACCAATATCAACGAAACAAATGCCGAGGAGGCTTTTGATACAACGGTCATCAACAAGAATGGCGAAAGAGTGTCTGTTTCTATTTCATATAATGTCATTCAAGAAAATGGCAAAAGTCTGTTTTTGTGCATCATCGATGATATTAGTTCACATGTAAGTCTGCAGAATAAACTATACAAACAAGCAATTACCGATCCACTCACAGGAATTTTTAATCGGCGCCATTTTGATAAAAAGATGTCGCAGGAGTTTAAACGCGCCAAGCGTTATAGCCGTTCTTTTTCTGTGATCATTATTGATATTGATGGCTTTAAATCGGCCAACGATATTCATGGACACAGTTTTGGTGATCAGATGCTGATCAAAGCCACCAAGATATTTGACTGTGTATTGCGCGAAGGTGACAGCATCTATCGCTATGGTGGTGATGAATTTGCCATGCTTCTACCCGAAACAACCAAAGAAGGTTGCATTGATGTTGCTGAACGCCTGAAGAATATATTTGCATCAGATTTTAGTAACAATAAAAACCGCATTCACCTCTCTCTTAGCATGGGGGTTGCGAGTTACCCCGAAGACGGGAAAAATGAAACCGGCCTTATTGGTGCCGCCGACCAGCGCATGTACTACTCAAAAGAGCGTGGTGGCAACATGGTCACCGCCTATGATGAGCTTGATCTCCTCGGCGATAATGCCAGTCAAACACTGCACTCGTTAATCCGTCTTGCCAACTTAATGGAAACAAAACGCGGCATTGGTTCACACGGCCTAAACCATTCACAAGGAATCAGAACATTATCAATTGAAATTGCCCATCGACTTAATATGACTGATGACAAGATCTCATTAATTGAGCAGGCGTCTATGCTACATGACATAGGCTTTATCAGTCTGCCAACACATGTTTTTGAGAAAAAAGAAAATTTAAGCGAAACAGAACGCAACGAGATAAAAAAACACACCCTAATCGGCGAAGAGATCATTGACATTTTTACACGGGACAATCAAAATAAAGAGTTAAGCGAAATAAAACAGATTGTTGGCCAGCATCACGAGCGTCTTGATGGCTCAGGTTATCCACGTGGTTTGGCAGCAAAACAAATTCGGCCAGAAGCGCGAATACTCGCTGTTACGGACGCCTACAATGCGATGAGATCTAAACGCCCCTATCGAAATGCCTTTTCGCGAAATGAAGCACTTGAAGAAATCAAAACTCTTTCCGGCACTCATTTCGATTCTGAAATAGTCGATCATCTCATTGATATAGAAACCAGTCATGGTCACAAGGACTTTTATTAGGGTTCCATTGATTGCTCTGCTTCATGCAACGCTTCACTGGCAGTGAACCAGGCTTCCTCTGTTTCATCACGCTGCCCCTTGAGCTGTGCCTGTTTAGCTAACAGTTCTTTTAATTTAACTTTTGACTGCTCTTGATAAATTTCTGGGTTCAGCAACGCTTGCTCAATTTCTTCCAGCTCTTTATTTAAGCTATCTAGCCCACCCTCCAAGGCCCGCACCTTTTTCATCAATGGTTGCAGTTGTTTTCTTTTTTCTGCCTCTTGCTGCCGTTTAAGCTTCTTTGATTGACTCGACGAGATATTATTGTCTTGACTGTTATCCGTGTCATTAATATTGCGACGATCGTTCAACCAAGTTCGATAATCATCCAGGTCACCATCGAACTCCATCACCTTGCCATCAGCCACCAACAAAAAATCATTACAAACACTGCGTAGCATATGCCTGTCATGAGAGACAATCACCATTGCGCCTTCATAGTCCTGCAGGGCCATACTTAGGGCATGACGCATTTCGATGTCGAAATGGTTAGTCGGTTCATCTAACAGCAACAGATTGGGGCGCTGCCAGGCCAACATAGCTAGCACCAACCGCGCCTTTTCTCCCCCGGAAAATATGTCCACCTGTTCATTGACCCGATCACCGACAAAACCGAATCCACCTAGGTAGTTACACAACGATTGCTCCGATTCTTGTGGTGCCATTTTTTGCATATGTTGAAATGGCGTTTCATCACAACGGAGCTGCTCCAATTGATGCTGGGCAAAATAACCAATATCAAGATCCTTAGCACGGATGACCTCACCTGCCTGCTCGCTCAATTCACCAGCCAGCAGCTTGATCAGAGTAGATTTACCGGCGCCATTCGCACCCAGCAAACCAATGCGATCACCAGGTGAGATACTGACACCTACCCCACTAAGCAAAACAGTATCGCCGTAACCAGCCGCCACCTTGTCCATCCGCATCAGCGGTCGTGGTAATTTTTTAGGTGGGTGAAAGCTGAAACCAAATGGCGAATCAACATGGGCCTGAGCAATCAGTTCCATCCGCGCTAGGGTCTTGAGGCGACTCTGTGCCTGCTTGGCCTTGGTGGCCTGGGCGCGAAAACGATCAACATAACTGCGCACATGGGCAATCTCACGCTGTTGTTTTTCATAAGCCGATTGCTGCTGCTTGAGCTGTTCGGCGCGATAATGTTCGAAGGCGCTGTAGTTGCCACTGTAGAGCTGGATGCCCTGCTGTTCGACATGGGCAATGTGATTAACCACGGTATCGAGAAAATCTCTATCATGAGAGATCAATAATAAGATCCCAGGGTAACTGCGCAGCCAATCCTGCATCCAGATCACCGCATCGAGATCAAGGTGATTGGTGGGCTCATCCAACAACAATAGGTCGGAACGGCACATCAGTGCCTGGGCCAGATTCAGGCGCATCCGCCAGCCACCGGAGAACTGCTTTACCGGCGTTGCTTCTTGTTCTGTCTTAAAACCCAGCCCCTGTAGCAAACGTGCGGCGCGAGAACGGGCGCTATAACCATCAATGGCCTCAAAACGACCGTGCAGCTGAGCCAGGCGATTGCCATCTTCTACCGCCTCAGCCTCGACAAGCTCTGCCTGAATATTACGCAGCTCAGCATCTCCATCCATGACATAGTCGATGGCCTGTTGCTCTAGTGCTGGGGTCTCCTGGGCCACATGGGCAATCACCAACGACGAGGGCATAGTGAAATCACCCAGGTCGGTTTGCAGCTCGCCCCTGATCAGGGCAAACAGGCTCGATTTGCCGGTGCCATTAGCGCCGGTAATGCCAACATGCTGGCCCCGATGGATGATCATATTGACCTGTTGAAGCAACAAACGAGGGCCACGGCGTAGGGAAACATCGGTAAAATTCAGCATGGCCGCAGTGTATCAGCCCCGCTATCGCGCTACCATATTGACCTCAGCAAATTTGGAGGGAATGTTATGAAATATGTCGGTGCCCATGTCAGCGCCTCCGGCGGCGTCGAAAACGCCCCGCTCAATGCCATGGCTATTGGTGCAAAGGCATTCGCTCTGTTCACCAAAAACCAGCGTCAGTGGCTGGCAAAGCCATTAACTGAAAAAAGCATTGAAACCTTCAAAAGCAATTTAACCAAGGTCGGCATCGCGCCAGAACATGTGCTTCCCCATGACAGTTATCTGATCAATCTTGGTCATCCAGAAGCTGAGCCACTACAAAAATCACGAAACGCTTTTCTTGATGAGATGCAGCGCTGTGAACAACTGGGACTAACGCTTATCAACTTTCATCCTGGCTCACACCTGAAAAAGATTTCTGAGCAAGCCAGCCTCGATAAGGTGGCCGAATCTATCAACATGACACTAGAGCAAACTAGCAATGTCATCGCGGTAATCGAAAACACTGCCGGGCAAGGCACAAACCTCGGTTACAGTTTCGAGCATCTCGCCCATATTATCGACAAGGTTGAAAACAAAAACCGCATTGGTGTTTGCCTTGACACCTGCCACAGTTTCACTGCTGGTTATGACCTGCGCACAACCGAAGCCTGTGACAAAACCTTTGCTGAATTTGAAAGAATTGTTGGTTTTAAATATTTGCGCGGCATGCACCTGAATGATTCAAAACCTGATTTAGGTTCGCGCGTCGACCGTCATGAAAGCCTGGGCAAAGGCAAGATTGGGCTAGAGTGTTTTCGCTACATCATGAATGATGCGCGTTTTGATGACATCCCGATGGTGCTGGAAACGGTCAACCCAGACATCTGGCCAGAAGAGATTGCCCTGCTGTACAAAATAATTGAGACCTAAGGTCCGTCTCTGACCAGGCGAACAAAACCACTGCTGTTTTTATCAGCCCTGACGATAGCACCATCAATAAAATTTATGCCCCAAGCTAAAGCCCTGCCAGTTGACGATGCTGCAGCGCCATAAATTGAAGATGGTGTGGATGACCACAGCATAGAATCATAAACGGTAACTTGCTGCGGTTCAGCCGTGTTGTAGTTGGCAATCATTGGCGTGGCAGGAAACAGTGTCAGATTTGAAGCTGGAGAATGGCATTGCATCTCAACAATCGCTGCCAACTCTTTTATGTTCGGCAGACGCCAATCATTGTAGGGTTCAGCCGGATCGGCATTAACCGTTGCCACGGCCTGTAAGGCCGTCTGCCAGATATATAACTGAGCCGTACCCGTGGCACACTGACTACCACTCAAGCCCTGAACACAGGGTTTCCACATCAAACCCGTAAAATCATCACTGACAGTACCATCAGCGTTCACAGTGAAGACAGTCGTCGGTGTTGTCGATGCAACGGAGCCATCACAGGTCTGGGCGGCAAAAATATTGGCTGAAAACGTAGCGACAACAAACAGCCCTATCAAACCAAGATTCATAGTCTTCATCATGAACCCCCTCGAACCAAGCGGATCAGTTGTGGCGTTTGCTTTGGCATTTGCGTATCACCACCCGTATTGAAACTGACAGCCCAGGCGTATTTGCCATAACCAGCCGCTGTTTGTGAACTCCAGTACCAATCCCGATGCAGGCCATGAACGGAATCAGTATTGTGGACATTAGGAAAATAGTTACTATCGAGCATGGGGCCGGGTTCATCCTGACTATAATCGACTATAGACTGCAACTCTGCCCTGCTTGGCAAACGCCAATCAGTCAAGCCACATAAAGCCGCCTTGTTGATAGCAGCGACATAGGCTTCTGTATCACAGCTAGCGAGGCCAGAACAGGCTCCCCCATTTTCAACGCCCCGATCACCACTGGCATAGGCACGGCTTGAGTCAAACCAGGTATAAGTGTTTGTATTTGCTCTTAGGTCAGATGCAGCAGCTGTTTTTATTTCCCAAATCAGGCCGGTGACATTGTCTAAAACGCAGTTCCAACTTGGTGCTGATGCGGCAAGTTGGACGCCGGCTGCATCCAGCTTCGTAAAGCTAAACCCAAGCGCACCATCACTATTGTCATTTAGAGCTACATCAGCATCTCTTCCCAGATCAGCATCCTGGCGAGGATGAGTCGCCGCCGTGTCAACACATGCCAGCCCCTCATTAATCTGATCGGCACAGCCAGTTAGACTGGCTAAGCCAGTGTCATTCAATACAACCGGGGTGATCATTGCTGAGGTGGTGTTTGTAGCGTCATCGTCACTACAGGCGACAAGTCCAAGGCATAGAAAAATAACAGACGCGATCCGTTTGGCGATCAGCGGGAAATTAGCTTGTTGATTCAAATACTTCATTTTAAATATAAACAGCCCTTCCCCCTACGCCACCAACATATAAATGAGGTCGCGTAACGGTATATAAATTTTAATTAATATTGCCGCAATCCCGAAGAAGAGTAAACACCGACACCACTAATCCTGCTCAAAAACCGGAATTTGGTTGTTTAAGGAACTCAATCTCTTGTTTGCTCGACTGACGCCCCAAAATGGCATTGCGGTGGGGATAACGGCCGAACCGATCAATGATCGCCTTATGCGTCAATTCAAACGCATGATTCCCCTCCAGGCCGGGGGCAGAGAACAATTCGACTGCCACTTGATGGATTAGCTTGGATTCACTGTGCATAAAGGGCATGTAGAAGAATGCCTGCTGCACGGCGGGTAACTGCTTGTCAGCCCCATGACTAATGGCCTCCTGAGCCAAAATCAGCGCCAATGCATCCGCGGCAAAGGCCTCTGGCCGATCACGAAACATATTGCGCGAGAACTGATCCAGGACAATAATTTCAGCCAAGCGGCCTAATGGCTGCTCGCGCCAGGAATACAATTCGCACTCTACTGCCTTGGCATGTAGGCCCGCAAACCGCTCGATAATTAATTGATCGAATTGAAGCTCTTTAACAAACCACTGCTTGCTATCGATCTCGTTAAACCAAAACTCGATGACCGAATGATAACTATCCACAGCGCCCTCCAAATCAGCCAGTCGGTTGATACCAACCAAAGCGTTCATGTAACTGCACTACTTCACCGATAATCAGCAAGGTTGGCGCATGGACTTCATGCTCACTCACCAGTTGAGAAAGATTACTAAGATTGCCGCTAAAAACACGCTGCGAAACAGTCGTTCCCTGCTGTACCAGGGCGGCTGGCATGTCTGGTGACACCCCATGCTCGATCAGTTTGTTACAAATAATTTCCAGCCCGGCAAGGCCCATATAGACCACCACCGTCTGGCGAGGCTGGGCCAGTGCCTGCCATTGCAAGTCGACGCTGCCGTCCTTTAACTGGCCGGTAACAAACATTACCGACTGGGCATAATCACGATGAGTCAGAGGGATACCGGCATAACTGGCACAACCTGCTGCTGCGGTAACACCCGGCACCACCTGAAATGGAATACCTTCATCGGCAAGACCGCTAATCTCTTCGCCACCACGACCAAAGATAAACGGGTCACCACCTTTGAGGCGCAATACTCGCTTGCCCTGTTTAGCCAAATCAACCAACAACCGATTGATCTCTTCTTGACGAACGGAATGGTAGGAACGCTTCTTACCGACGTAAATCTGTTCTGCCTCACGTCGCACTAGATCAAGAATCTGTGGCGATACCAGGCGATCATAAAGCACCACATCGACCACCTGCATCAAGCGTAAAGCACGAAAGGAGAGCAAGTCTGGATCACCGGGGCCAGCACCGACCAGATAAACTTCACCCTTGGCCAGCTGCTCGCTGTCGGCCTGGTCGATTGCCTGCTGCAAGGCCAGTTCGGCCTGTTCATCACGATTGGCATAAACCATCTCGGCCACCGGGCCTTCAACGACAGTCTCCCAAAAATGACGTCGTTGCGACATGCTCTTAAAACGTTTTTTTACCGGCTCACGAAAACGTCGCGCCAGATCAGCCAGGCGCCCGTAACTATGCGGGATCATAGTTTCTAACCTAGCACGCAACAAACGCCCCAGAGTCGGTGAGGCACCACCGGTGGAAACCGCCACCACCACCGGCGAACGATCAATAATGGATGGCAGGATAAAGGTACACAGTTCAGGCGCATCGGCAACATTGACCGGCACACCACGCTGTTTGGCCGCCTCATAGACTTGGCGATTAACCGTCATATCATCTGTGGCAGCAATGATCAGGGCGGCATCAGTCGCATGACTATCATCATAGTTAGCGGAGATATGTTCTACCCGGCCATTATCACAATAGCCCTGTAATGAGACCGAAAGTTCTGGAGAGACGACACGCACCCTCGCCCCGGCCCGTAGCAGCAGGCTGACCTTGCGTGCAGCAACATCACCACCACCGACAACCAGCACCATTCGATCCTTAAGATCAATAAATATCGGTAAATAATCCACGCCTGTTCACACCTTAGCGATAGTGGTCAAGCCCCCCATGTAAGGCAACAAGGCCTCAGGGACTTTGACACTGCCATCAGCCTGCTGGTAGTTCTCTAGAATTGCCACCAGAGTCCGACCAACTGCCAAACCAGAACCATTCACGGTATGCACCAGTTCAGGTTTACCTGTTTCCGGGTTACGCCAACGGGCCTGCAGACGGCGGGCCTGGAAGTCTTCAAAATTAGAACAGGAAGAAATTTCTCTATAAGTATTTTGCGCCGGCAACCAAACCTCCAGGTCATAGGTCTTAGCGCTGGAAAAACCGATGTCACCAGAACAGAGCGCCATGACACGATATGGCAGGCCCAGCTTTTGCAATACGGTTTCAGCATGGCCGGTCAGCTCTTCCAGGGCTTGATATGAATCCGCTGCCTTGACGACCTGAACCAGCTCAACCTTTTCAAACTGATGCTGACGGATCATGCCGCGGGTATCACGACCATACGAGCCCGCCTCACTGCGGAAACACGGCGTATGGCAAACAAAACGGCGTGGCATGTAGTCAGCTTCAATGATCTCATCACGAACGATATTGGTGACAGGCACCTCGGCTGTAGGAATCAGGTAGTACTCTTGTTCACCGTTAAGTTTAAACAAATCTTCTTCGAACTTGGGCAACTGGCCGGTGCCGCGCAGGCTGTCTTTGTTAACCATGTAAGGCACATAGGTCTCGGTATAACCATGTTCACTGCTATGCAGATCAAGCATGAACTGGATCAGGGCACGATGCATGCGTGCGATGCCACCCGACATCACCGCAAAACGCGAGCCAGTAAGTTTGGCCGCCGTATCAAAATCCAATCCGCCGATAGCCTCACCGACATCTACGTGATCTTTCACTTCGAAATCAAAAGATGTCGGCTCACCCCAACGACGAATCTCAACATTGTCATCTTCTAACTTGCCGTCAGGCGTAGATTCATGGGGAATGTTTGGTATGCCCAGCATGATTGACTCCAGCTCGGATTGAAGCTGCCCCAACTCTTGCTCGGCCGCCTTCAAATCGTCGCCAAGCTTGCCTACCTCGGCCAATAGCGGCGCTATATCCTCACCCTTAGCCTTGGCCTGACCGATTGTTTTCGAGCGAGCATTACGATCAGCCTGTAAGGCCTGAGTACGAACTTGAATATCTTTACGCTGAGTTTCAAGTTCAGCAATCCGTGTCGCATCAAGTTCAAATCCACGGCGCGCCAATTGCGCTACCACGTTATCCAATTCGTTTCTTACTAGACGAGGATCAAGCATATTGTTTCCTTTCTTTCTTACCTTTTATTTAATGCTTCAACAAATTCGATCAAGCCGTGGTGGCAAGGCGAAAGCGGGCGAGAGAGCGGAGTTTACACGTAGTAAATGAGCCTTTCTTGTGCCCTTTGGCTATGAGCACGTTTTCCCTCGGTACCCCCTTGAGGGGTAAATGCCGCCAGCGCGGCTTCAGCGAATTTGTTCACTTTCATTAACCCAGGCATTCCACTTCACCATATGCCTGGGTTTTATAGTGTTATGCAAATGTTCGAGTATGTTTTCAATCTTGCTGGGTTCGTCAAAAAACTCCACCACCAGCGGCAAATCCAGAGATAAGTCTGAAAATGAAGCGGTATGCATCTCACCGTTTTCACCATAACCAGTAATGCCGCGAAAGACAGACACACCACGTACCTTTTCCCAGTCATGTAGACGTTTAAGCAGATTATCCAGCTGGCCGTTCTTCTCACTCAGATAGATGCGCACCATGGTCACTTCGATCATCTTCATATCTGTCTCCCTGCAATCACACCGACCCAGGCTGCTGCAACACACAACATTACACTTAGAGCCATATTGAGCAATGCTTTGCCATGGGCGCCTGCTTCTATTAAATTCAGCGTCTCAATAGAAAAGGTTGAGAAGGTGGTAAATCCTCCCAGCAAACCAATCAAAATCACCGCGCGCCACTCTGGCCCGAGACTGAGCCGTTCAATCAACAACACAGACAACAGCCCCATCAACAATGAACCAAACACATTAACCATCAGGGTGCCGTAGGGAAAACCACGCCCTAGCCAAGCGTAGACCTGACCTGAAACCCAGAAGCGTAATACGGCCCCTGTTGCACCACCAGCGGCGATGGCCATCACCAGTTTCAATTCATCAGCCTGTGATTCGTCTCAAAATGCATCTTTAAGATTATACCTGCCTGGATCACTATTTACCTCGGGCCTTGGCATCAAGGTCACGCAAATACGCCAGCTTATCGCCTATCTTGCCCTCAAGCCCACGCGGGGTCGGCTGGTAATAGTGACGCTCAGGCATATCTTCAGGAAAATAATGTTCACCGGCAGCATAGGCCTCGGGCTCGTCATGGGCATAGCGATAGGCCTTGCCGTAACCCAACTCTTTCATCAGCTTGGTTGGTGCATTTCGCAGATGGATCGGCACCTCGTATGAACCGTGCGTCTTGACCTCACTCATGGCGTTATTAAAAGCCATGTAGACAGCATTGCTCTTCGGCGCACAGGCGAGATAGATAATTGCCTGAGCAATGGCCAACTCCCCTTCCGGGCTACCGAGGCGTTCCTGTACATCCCAAGCATTAAGACAAATGCCCAGCGCCCGTGGGTCGGCATTGCCAATATCTTCGCTAGCCATACGCACCACCCGCCGACCAATATAGAGCGGGTCACAACCACCATCAATCATACGCACGAACCAGTACAAGGCCGCATCAGGACTAGAGCCACGCACCGATTTATGCAATGCTGAGATCTGATCGTAAAAGGCCTCACCGCCCTTGTCGAAACGACGCGGTGCACCCCCTTGCAAGACCTCGTTAAGCAAGTCTTCGTCAATTTCATCACCAGCTAAATCAGCGATAATCTCGAGAAAATTCAGTGCCCGTCGGGCATCACCATCGGCCACTTCAGCCAAACGGTCACGCAGTTCTTCTGCCATTTGAAGAGGCCTTTCTATGCCACGGCTTTGATCTGAAAGCGCATGGTCAATGATGCTGCGAATAGCCTCGACACTGAGGCTACGCAGCACATAGACACGGGCACGTGACAGCAGCGCGTTATTCAGTTCAAACGAAGGATTCTCGGTGGTGGCGCCGATGAAGGTAAACGTCCCGTCTTCAACATAGGGCAGGAAGGCGTCTTGTTGCGCCTTGTTAAAACGATGTACCTCGTCGACGAACAATACGGTTGGCCGGCCGCTGACATCACGGGCGTACTGGGCCTTTTCCACTGCGGCGCGAATCTCTTTCACCCCACCCAATACTGCCGAGATACTAAGAAACTCGGCATTGGCATGACTGGCCAGCATTCGCGCCAAGGTAGTCTTGCCGGTGCCGGGCGGCCCCCAAAAAATCATTGAGTGCAGACGATTGGATTCGATGGCCTTTCGCAATGGTTTGCCCTGGCCTAGTAGGTGATCTTGGCCGGTGTATTCTTCCAAGCTCTGTGGCCGCATGCGATCAGCCAGGGGTTGCCAGCCACTGCCGGCTTGTTGCTCAAGAAGGTCTTTCACTATTGCGTCGCAGTTTCGTCGATGACGTCTACGCCCTCGGGAATTTTCAGGCGAAAGGTATCTGCGCCATAATGTTGATTGAGTTGGATGTTTTCAAACCGCAGCCGGGTAAACTGGCCAAAACTGTCTTTCAATTCCATCTGGCTGATCACCCCCTCATCCAACAAGATAAACAGCGCTTCAAAGCCACTATCACTTTGCTTAGGAATCAACTCAAACCAGTCGCGCCCCTGACGCAACACCGTCAACACATCAAACTGTTTATCCAACTGACCTGCATCACTCAGCAGACTGGCAGGGCTATTGGCCATAGTGGCTTCCTGATGTTTAATACTGATCTGCTCGAGGTCGACATCGAAAAGCCACAACTTCTCGCCATCGGCGACGATGTGTTGCTGAAAAGGTTTGTTGTAGTCCCAACGGAACTTGCCGGGGCGCTGGACGATCACCTGGCCACTTGAATCCTGTAACAGTTCCTGACGAGGGCCAAACACCTGCTGGCTAAAATCTGCCTTAAGGCTTTGCATATTACTGAAAAAGCCGCGTAACTCATTGCCTGACTCAGCAGCCACCGAAGCAGACAAACACAAAGCACCAAAAAATAAGAGAACATTTCTGAATAACATTTCTAACCCTTAACCGGCGGTGGTGCCAACACTTCACGCGAACCATTCGACTGCATCTCACTGACCACGCCGGCACGTTCCATATCCTCGACCATACGCGCCGCACGGTTGTATCCAATCTTGAGCCGACGCTGAATACCGGAGACCGAGGCACGGCGTGATTCGGTAACAATCTGTACTGCCTTATCATAAAGTTCATCAGATTCATCCCCGCCATCCATTCCCATAGAATCACCACCATCCAATGAAGGGCCTTCGAGAATCTCGTCGATGTAATTTGGCTCACCCAGTTTTTTGAGCGAATCGACCACATTATGAACCTCATGATCAGCAACAAAGGCGCCATGGACACGGGTAGGAATACTGGTGCCAGCCGGCTGGTAAAGCATGTCACCATGGCCCAACAGCTGTTCGGCACCACCCTGATCAAGAACGGTACGAGAATCGATTTTGGACGAAACCTGGAAAGCGATTCGACTAGGGATGTTGGCCTTAATCAGGCCCGTCAATACATCCACCGATGGGCGCTGAGTCGCCAACAGCAGGTGAATACCCGAGGCACGCGCCTTTTGCGCCAGGCGGGCGATCAGCTCTTCAACCTTCTTGCCCACCACCATCATCATGTCTGCCAGCTCATCGACGATGACAACAATGAATGGCAGGGGCTCAAGAATCGGCCGTTCCTCATCCGGTGACATCAGTTCGGCAAATGGATCCGCAATCGGCTCACCAGCATCAATCGCATCTTTGACTTTCTTATTGTAACCGGCGATATTTCTTACCCCCATCGCCGCCATCAACTTATAGCGCCGATCCATCTCCACCACACACCAGCGCAAGGCGTTGGCCGCATCTTTCATATCGGTAACAACTGGCGTCAATAGATGAGGAATACCTTCATAGATAGAAAGCTCTAGCATCTTGGGGTCGATCATGATCATACGCAGCTGATCAGGTTTGGCCTTAAACAACATACTCAGGATCATGGCATTCACAGCCACCGACTTACCCGAACCGGTGGTACCCGCGACCAATAGGTGTGGCATCTTGGCCAAGTCGGTAACCACAGGATGACCGGCAATGTCTTTACCTAAGGCTAGCGTCAAAGGAGAGTGTGACGAATCGTATGCTTTAGATTGAACAATTTCACTCATACGTACAGTTTCACGGTGTTCATTTGGTATCTCAAGACCAACGACCGGTTTACCCGGAATCACCTCTACCACACGAACACTGATAACCGACAGGGAGCGGGCCAGATCCTTGGACAGGTTGGTGATTCTGCTGGCCTTGACGCCAACACCAGGCATCATCTCGAATCGGGTGATTACTGGGCCAGGGTGAACTGCGACTACCTCGACCTCGACACCAAAGTCCATCAATTTCAGTTCTACCTGTCTGGAGACGGCTTCTAAGGCCTCTTTGGACAAGCCCTTACCGCTGCGCTGAGCCGCATCAAGAATCGCCAAGGGTGGCAGGCCGTCAATGCTATCGCCATCGAACAGTTTTTGCTGACGCTCCTGCTCGACCCGTTTGCTCACTTCAACTTTTTGAATCACGGGCTCAATGCGCAATGGCTTACGTTTTTCAACTTTTTTAACCTCAGCCTTGACCGTGGTCTGACGTTCTTTTTTAAGCTTGTGGGCGGCCCATTTTTCACGCATCGCCCCAACCCAGCTGCGAGACAGCGAAACAAATTCTAGACTCAGACGACCAACTACATCCATCAGCCACAACCAGGAAAGACCAGTAAACAGTGTCACGCCGGTGAGGAACAGAGCCAACAAAAAGAGCGTCGCGCCAAGAAAACTAAACGGCGCAACAAGACCACTACCAATAACATCACCAAGAATACCGCCAGCATTGAGCGGCAGTTCCGTAGGCGAACCAAAATGCAGTGTCGCCAAGCCACAACCGGCAGTCACTGTCAGGACAAAACCACCGCTGCGCAGACCGAACTCAGCCATAGGCACTACATCATCCTGCCTGCGGCCCTTAAACAACAGCCAGCCGCTATAGGCAACCATAATGGGAAATAAATATGAGAAATAACCAAAAAGGTAGAGAAAAACATCAGCAAACCAGGCACCAGCGACGCCACCAGTATTTTCAACCACGCTGACAACACCGCTGTGTGACCAACCTGGATCAGTCTGGGAATAGCTACCCAGAGATACTGCCAAATACAGAGCAATGGCGCCAAATACAAATAGGGCCCCTTCACGCAGCCCTTTGGCCGCATGGCTATTATTAGCATCACCCGGTTTATCTTTTTTCCTTACTGCCTGTCCCAACTGAAGACCACCCGTCTAAACTTAATGAAAACACAAAAATCTTTATACATTCAGGAGATTATAGACATAACTTCAAGCTAATGCTCGTCATATACATGTGACTACTTGTTAACAAAGTAAAGCAGACATCCTCTTTACCCAAACGGTGGCATCACCTATGATGTCCATAATCAGGTTGAGGGCTGCCAAACCACTATATATAGGCACTCGACCCACTCAAAAACACTGGATATACTCTATCACACAACAATAAGGATTTCTGGGACAGAGCCATGAGCGAA
This sequence comes from uncultured Chromatiaceae bacterium, assembly GCA_947259785.1. Classification (GTDB taxonomy): domain Bacteria; phylum Pseudomonadota; class Gammaproteobacteria; order Tenderiales; family Tenderiaceae; genus Tenderia. Next base: position 16,503 of record CAMYNQ010000015.1, read on the forward strand.
ACCAAACACTGCAAACTTCTGATTCTGGGTTCCGGCCCAGCTGGCTATTCGGCAGCGGTCTATGCTGCCCGGGCAAACCTCGACCCTGTGATTGTTACCGGGATTCAACAAGGCGGCCAACTCACCACCACCACCGACGTGGATAACTGGCCCGGTGATCATGAAGGGGTTCAAGGCCCAGAACTGATGGATCGTATGCAAAAACATGCCGAACGCTTCAATACAGAGATTATCTTCGATCACATCAACGAAACCGACCTGAGCAAACGCCCCTTCACTCTCAAAGGCGATGCCGGTACCTATACCTGTGACGCCCTGATCATCGCCACAGGCGCGTCAGCCAAATACTTGGGACTAGAATCTGAAGAAGCATTCAAAGGCAAGGGCGTCTCCGCCTGCGCTACTTGCGACGGCTTTTTCTATCGTAACCAACCGGTTGCCGTAATTGGTGGTGGTAACACTGCCGTCGAAGAAGCGCTTTATCTATCCAACATCGCCTCACAAGTAACGATTGTTCACCGCCGTGACTCATTCAGCTCTGAAAAAATCTTGTCTGATCAGCTTAAAGCCAAAGCAAAAGACGGCAATATCACTATTGAGTGGAAACATACTCTCGATGAAGTCCTCGGCGACGACATGGGCGTCACAGGCCTTCGGATCAAAAACATTGAAGATGGAAGCACCAAGGATGTGCAGGTACAGGGCGTATTCATCGCCATAGGTCATCAACCCAATACGGGGATCTTTGATGGTCAGCTGGAGATGCAAAACGGCTATATAAAAGTGCGCGGCGGAAGTGAAGGTAATGCCACCGCTACCAGTGTCGACGGTGTTTTTGCTGCCGGTGATGTGGCCGACCACATCTACCGCCAAGCAATTACTTCTGCCGGCGCCGGCTGCATGGCCGCTCTGGATGTCGAGCGTTTTCTGGAAAGCTAATTTAGCAAGCGAGGGATAATATGGCGTTTGATTCGTTCTATTCCAAAGAAAACAATTCCAATTCGGTGATTGAATCTATGATTATAGGTAAAAGTGATCAGCGTGGCTTTCTACGCATGGATGTTAAGTCAAAAATGACATTCAAAATCTGCGGCAAGAACGACGTGTATGAAGCCACTTCCAATGACCTCAGCGCGACAGGCATTAGCTTTACCTCAAAACAACAAGTGAATGAAGGTGACTTACTGGAAGTCCGCATCAACCCCGGCATTGATATCACCCCACCGCTAGCAATTACAATAAAAGTAATTCGCTCTGCAGTATCCGATAACGGTGAATATGAAATTGCTGGTGCAATTCAGAAAAACGAAAGCAACTAAGTCAGTCCTTTACATCGCCAAGCAATGCTTGGCGATGTTTTCTTAACCATATTTCATCGTTCATGTACCGACAATCTCTCGCCCAATAACCCAAAAATAATCAGCCACAGTGACGACAGGCCCATTCTGGATAAACGAGTCAGACCCTGAACTGAACTTCCCACCGGTCGAGCTAGCACTGGATGAACCCAATGGACTGTTGGCAGTCGGTGGCGACCTTACACCTGAGCGACTAGTCAAGGCCTATAAGCTTGGCATTTTTCCCTGGTTTAATCATGACCAACCAGTTCTTTGGTGGTCACCAAACCCCAGAGCAGTATTACTTCCAGATCAACTCCACGTGAGTCGCAGTCTGCGCAAAGCAATTCGCCGCGGCAGCTACAAAATAACGCTAGACAAAGCTTTTACGGAGGTGATGCAAGCTTGCGCAGCACCACGGCCACAGCAAGCAGATACCTGGATCACACCTGAGATGCATGCAGCCTACCTTCAACTACATAAGATGGGTGTTGCCCACTCAGTCGAGGCCTGGCTTGATGATAAACTTGTGGGCGGATTATACGGACTGGCTATAGGCCAGGCCTTTTTTGGAGAGTCCATGTTTAGCCGTGCCGACAATGCCTCCAAAGTGGCATTTGTTTATCTTGTAAGACAGTTACAAGCATGGCAATTCAAACTCATTGATTGCCAGGTTAGCTCAGAGCACCTTGAAAGTCTGGGTGCCATTGACATTGAGCGAACTCAGTTTATCCAGCTTTTACAACAACTCATTCAGCAGCCAAATAAACATCAAAAATGGCAGTTTGATGAGGGTTTCTTCCCCCTATAAATAACCCCGCTAACCGCACAGCCCATGAAGCACGCAAACAACAATTCAATCCGCTGTTACGCTACCCCACCGTTTGAATGCAATTACCTACTAGGGCAAAGCGCCACAAATCTAGTTATTGACCCAAGCTTGGAATTAAATGACTCACTGCTTGGCGCATTGCTTGATCGAGGTTTTCGCCGCAGTGGCGGGCATATATACCGCCCGAATTGTATTGACTGCCAGGCCTGCATTTCAATCAGGGTACCCGTAGAAAAATTCAGCCCAAATCGAAGTCAACGCCGATGCTTTCGTCAAAACCAAGACTTATCCCATTCATCCTCAGCGGCAAAATTCAATGAAGAACAATTTGAACTTTACTGTGACTATCTCGCTGCCCGACACGCTGACAGCGACATGAACAACCCCACCCCAGATGACTACATGGGTTTCCTCACCACCCCAGGGGTAAACACTCAGTTTCACGAATTCCGACTTCAGAACAAGCTATTGGCAGTATCAGTTGTTGATCACACCCCAAATGGTCTATCCGCTGTCTACACCTACTTTGACCCCAACCAGGCACACCGGGGCCTAGGTACTTTCACCATTTTGTGGATGATTCAGCATGCCCGCAATCTCGACCTGCCCTGGATGTACCTGGGATATTGGATCGAAGCCTGCGACAAAATGCGTTACAAAACTCGATTTACACCCTGTGAAGGCTATATTAATGATAATTGGCAGCAGATAAACCCTGTTTAAGCGCTTATTCTATGGATATATCTTTGCGCCACCGGCCAAATTAGGGCAAAATACGCGCCTGATTTGTAAAAGAACTGGAGTTTCAAACCTAGCATGGCAAAAGAAGAAGCAATTGAAATGGAAGGGACGGTCACTGAGACCCTGCCAAACACCATGTTTCGCGTCGAGCTGGAAAACGGCCACGTTGTCACCGCCCACATCTCAGGAAAAATGCGTAAACACTACATCCGCATTCTGACTGGCGACAAGGTAACTGTTCAGCTAACCCCTTACGACCTGAGCAAAGGTCGCATTTCTTACCGCGCCCGCTAACTCAAGCTTTCAGCTCAAGAGCCCGCTCAAACAGACGCGGGACTCTTGTTAGCGGCTTCCATCTCGAAACTCAGTTCGCCACCCTTCAAGGTAATGCGGACGTGCCCACCACTGGCCAACTCACCAAACAGCAACTCCTCAGCCAGAGGTTTCTTAATATGCTCCTTGATAGTCCGCGTCATAGGTCGAGCCCCCATGGCAGGATCAAAACCATTCTCAGCCAGCCACTCACGTGCCTCTGAGCTAACCTCAACGGTAACATTCTTGGTTTCAAGTTGAGTCTCAAGCTCAATGATGAATTTATCCACCACATGACCAATGGTCTTACGATCCAGTCCTTGGAATTCAACCACAGCATCGAGACGATTACGGAACTCAGGCGTAAAGGCACGCTTAATGGCCTCCAGACTATCGCCAGTCGTATTCTTACTGGTAAAACCAATCGAAGGACGGCTCATCTGTTCCGCACCTGCATTGGTAGTCATCACAATGATCACATTACGGAAATCTGCCTCTCGACCATTATTATCAGTCAAAGTCCCGTGATCCATCACCTGCAACAGCAAGTTAAAAACGTCTGGATGGGCCTTTTCGATTTCATCCAACAATAAAACTGCATGTGGAGTCTTATTAACCGCATCAGTCAGCAAACCACCTTGGTCATAACCAACATAACCAGGAGGCGCACCAATCAACCGCGAAACAGCATGACGCTCCATATATTCAGACATATCAAAGCGAATCAATTCTATCCCCATCACCTTGGAAAGCTGACGTGTTACCTCAGTCTTACCTACCCCGGTAGGGCCTGCAAACAGGAATGAACCAATAGGCTTTTCTTCCTGCCCGAGGCCAGAACGAGACAATTTGATAGCAGTAGAAAGCGATTCAATTGCCGCATCCTGACCAAACACAACCATTTTCAGGTCACGTTCAAGCGTACTCAACTTTTCACGATCCGAATTACCTACACGCATCTCAGGAATACGCGCAATCTTGGCAACAATTTGTTCGATATCTTTTACGCCAATCGTCTTTTTACGTTTCGACGCAGGTGACATACGCTGTTTTGCCCCGGCCTCATCGATCACATCGATAGCTTTATCAGGCAAATGCCGGTCGTTGATATACCGGTCAGCCAATTCAACAGCCAGTCTGATTGCCTGACGGGTGTACTTAACTTCGTGATGCTCTTCGAAACGGGATTTTAGCCCCATCAATATTTGCACTGCTTCATCAACAGTCGGCTCTGGTACATCTATCTTTTGAAAGCGACGTGCCAGGGCACGGTCTTTTTCGAAAATGCCGCGATACTCTTGATAAGTGGTTGAACCCACACATTTCAACTCCCCTGACGCCAGAGCCGGTTTGAGCAGATTAGAAGCATCCATCACACCACCAGAAGCTGCTCCAGCACCAATAATCGTATGAATTTCATCAACAAAAAGGACGTTATGCGGGTTCTTTGCCAGATCTGCCAATACCGCTTTGAGGCGTTTTTCAAAATCACCACGGTATTTGGTGCCCGCAAGCAAAGCTCCCATATCTAGAGAATATATTGTGCTATCAGCCAAAACATCTGGCACCTCACCATCAACAATACGTTTAGCCAAACCCTCGGCAAGGGCAGTTTTACCAACACCTGCCTCACCAACAAATAAAGGGTTATTCTTACGGCGACGACATAAAACCTGAACTGTGCGCTCAACTTCATGGTCGCGACCTATCAGCGGGTCAATCTTACCCAGCGTGGCACGTTCATTCAGGTTAGTAGCAAACTGCTCAAGCGGTGACTTAGATGGAGAAGCACCATCGCCCTCTTCTGCTTCAGGCTGACTATAATTATCGCCCTCTTCATCGCCAGACACCTTGGAGATGCCGTGCGAAATATAATTCACCACATCAAGGCGCGAAACATTCTGTGAATTAAGTAAATAAACGGCCTGGGAATCGGGTTCGCCAAAAATAGCGACCAGTACATTTGCGCCCATCACTTCATCCTTGCCAGCACTTTGCACATGAAACACCGCACGCTGCAATACACGCTGAAAACCTAAGGTCGGCTGAGTTTCTCTACCGTCTTCAGTCGACAGAACCGGTGTCGTTTCATCCAGAAAAGCCGCCAACTCTTTTTTAAGTTGACTAAGATCAGCACCACATGCATTTAACACACTGGCGGCGGATGAGTTATCCACCAACGCCAATAGAAGGTGTTCCACCGTCATAAATTCATGATGCTTATCGCTAGCATCACGAAATGCGGTATTCAATGTGTATTCCAGTTCTTTATTTAACATGACTCCACCTCCAGCACTGTCACTAAATCAATCAGCTATGCTTCTTCCATGGTGCACTTCAACGGGTGCTGATTTTCGCGGGATGAATCGTTAACCTGTGCAACCTTGGTCTCAGCAATGTCGCGAGAAAATACACCACAAATACCTTTACCACGTGTGTGTACCTCTAACATCACCTGAGTTGCCTGCTCACGTCCCATTCCAAAAAAACTCTCCAATATATGAATAACGAAATCCATCGGCGTGTAATCGTCATTCAAAAGTATCACCTTATATAAGGGGGGGCGCTTCAGCTGAGGGCGTGCTTCCTCTACTGCAAGGTCTTCATGAAAATCCTGGTCTGTTTTTTTACTCATAGTGGCCGTAATTATATCAATTCAAGCGGTTATGAGCGAAATCCTACCACAAAACCAAGCACATAAATTCTCTTCTAAAAAAAATGCTAACACACTAAGAATTAATGACTTTTCTAACTTACCCCTAACAAAAGACACTTCATCAACAAGGCAGTTCAAACTTTCATGGGGCACCCCGTCCCCCTTACTAGATAAAATCGGACATAAACAATAAAGCTTTAGCTTAGCAGCCAGCAAATAACACTACAAAAGTTAATAGTTTCAGCTCCTTGACTTATTCACTTTTTTGTTCAACATTATTATCTGTAGCGGGGGGAATGTAGTTTTAACAACCTCTACAGCGGTGCCGAATATTGGGTCGGCATGTTTTTTTGTTTTAACCGCGGGGAAATTAACATGGCAACAGGTACAGTTAAATGGTTTAGCAACGCCAAGGGTTATGGTTTTATTGCACCGGATCAAGGAGGTGATGATATTTTCGCCCACTTTTCATCCATTAGCATGGAAGGCTATAAATCACTTCGACAAGGCCAAAAGGTCGAATATGAAGTATCTCAGGGTCCTAAAGGATTCCTGGCTTCGGCTGTCACCCTTGATGGTGAACCTGAAACCAAAGAGGACAATGACAAATAAGATCATTTAATTCTTAATAAAAAACCGGCCTATAACAATAATTAAAGGCCGGTTTTTTTGTGTCTACAGAAAATAACCTTCAGACCTTAGCAATCATAACATCGCCAAAATCAGCACAACGTCAGTATAAGTCTCAAGCCATCAAGCATACGCCAATCAAAAGTGCGTAACGTAACGATCGCTATATCGCGGCAAGCGCATCATTCAAGGTTACGCTTGGACGCATTACTTTTGAAACAACTTCTGCATCAGGCAGATAATATCCGCCTATATCCACAGTCTGCCCTTGAACACTATTTAGTTCAGCTACAATCTTCTCTTCGTTGGCCGCTAACGTATCGGCCAATGGCTTAAAGTGTGCTTGAAGCTCAGCATCTACTGTTTGTGCTGCAACCGCTTGCGCCCAATAAAAGGCAAGGTAAAAGTGACTACCGCGATTATCTAACTCCCCAACTTTGCGTGAAGGCGACTTGTCATTATCCAAGAAGCGGCCCGTAGCCTCATCCAAGCTATCCGCTAACACTTGTGCTTTGGGGTTTTTGAAATTAACGGCCAAAAACTCAAACGATGCGGCTAAAGCTAGGAATTCACCCAGCGAATCCCAGCGCAAATGATTTTCTGACAGCAATTGCTGAACATGTTTTGGTGCAGAACCACCAGCGCCTGTTTCAAACAACCCTCCACCATTCATCAATGGCACGATAGAAAGCATTTTTGCCGATGTGCCCAACTCTAAGATTGGAAACAAATCGGTTAAATAATCACGTAACACGTTACCCGTGACCGAAATAACATCCCTTCCCTCTTTGACCTGAGCCAAGGTAAAACGGGTCGCCTCTGTCGGAGACATAATACGAATATCCAAACCGTTGGTATCATGTTCAGTCAGATAAACATTCACCTTGCTGACCATTTCAGCGTCGTGCGCTCTATTCTCATCTAACCAAAAAATCGCCGGCGTATTGCTTGCGCGAGCGCGAGTGACGGCAAGTTTTATCCAATCTTGAATCGGCGCATCTTTCACCTGGCACATACGAAAAATATCGCCTTCAGCAACAGACTGTTGCATTAGAACATTACTGTCAGTATCAACAACACGAACAGTGCCACTGGCAGACATTTGAAAGGTCTTATCATGCGAACCATATTCTTCGGCTTTTTGCGCCATCAAACCCACATTGGGCACCGTCCCCATAGTCGTTGGATCAAATGCGCCATGCTCTTTGCAAAAACTAATGGTTTCCTGGTAAACACTGGCATAACAGCGATCAGGAATAACCGCCATCGTCTCTTGTTGTTTGCCGTCCTTATTCCACATCTTGCCTGAGCCACGAATCATCGCCGGCATAGAGGCATCAACGATCACATCACTGGGCACATGCAGATTTGTAATGCCCTTATCCGAATCGACCATCGCGATATCAGCTTTGGCTTCCAGCACCGCATTGATGTCGACCTCAATCTCAGCCTGTTTTTCCGCAGGCAACGATTGAATCTTGCTATACACATCGCCCAAACCGTTATTAGGATTCACTCCAAGCTCGGCAAAGGTGTCAGCATGTTTATCAAACACCTCTTTGAAAAATACAGACACTGCTGAACCAAAGATAATCGGGTCAGACACTTTCATCATCGTAGCTTTCAAATGCAAAGAAAATAAAATGCCTTGGGCTTTTGCTTCAGCAATCGCCTCAGTCAGAAAAGCTCTTAAGGCCTTCTGGCTCATCACCGAGCAATCTATCACCTCACCTGCCAGCAATGGCGCGCTTGCTTTCAGCTCGTTGACGCTCCCATCATCTGCAACAAACTCAATTTTAAATTCAGTCGCTTCAGTCATCGTCACTGATTTCTCAGAGCCGTAAAAATCCCCCTCTGACATATGCGCCACATGGGATTTGGAATCGGCTGACCATGCGCCCATGGAATGAGGATGTTTCTTGGCATAGTTTTTAATCGATGCGGGGGCGCGACGATCAGAATTACCTTCACGCAACACTGGATTAACCGCACTACCAAGGACTTTGGCATAGGTCGCTTTAATCGCCTTTTCCTGTTCGGTTTTAGGCTCGGCAGGATAACTCGGAATCGCATAACCCTTGCCTTGCAACTCTTCTATGGCTGCGATTAACTGAGGAACGGAAGCACTAATGTTTGGCAATTTAATGATGTTTGCCTCTGGTGTTTTAGCCAGCTCGCCCAGTTCGCTTAAGGCGTCGCCAATGCGTTGTTCTTCTTTAAGATGCTCAGGAAAATTGGCAATAATTCGCCCGGACAAAGAAATATCTCGAGTCTCGACAACCACATCCGCGGCACTGGCAAAGGTTTTAACTATAGGAAGGAATGAATAGGTTGCCAAAGCAGGGGCTTCGTCAGTCAGGGTATAGATGATCGTTGCCATTTCTGTCATGTGAATTCCTAGGTTATTCGCCTTGAGTTTGACGGCTGCTAAATCAGCAAAATTAGAAGGCACGTATTTTACCTCAGATACCCCTTAAATTCTAACAACTTAGGCAAAACAGCTTAACCAGCAAAATGGTAAATTCAGCCAACGTCGACTATTTAATTAATCAAGCGCATGCTCTAACATGACTGCTGAAATCACACTCATTCACTAAAAATGGCCAAAATTATCCTTTTCAACAAGCCCTACGACGTATTGTCACAATTCACCGACGCCGAAGGCCGTGCCACACTAGCAGACTACATCGACCTAAAAGAGGTCTATCCTGCCGGACGTTTGGATCGCGACAGCGAAGGCCTGTTAGTGCTGACCGACGACGGCCGCGCCCAGCATGAAATTGCCAATCCCAAACGAAAAATGGCCAAGACCTATTGGGCTCAGGTAGAGGGCGTGCCGGACGAACACGCCCTGGATCAGTTACGCGGTGGCGTAGACTTGAAAGACGGCCTCAGCCGTCCTGCCAAAGCCCGCTTGATGGACGAACCGGATATCTGGCCCCGCACCCCACCGATTCGCTACCGCGCCGACATCCCTGACAGTTGGATAGAGCTCACCATCCGTGAAGGCCGTAACCGTCAGGTCAGACGCATGACCGCCGCCGTCGGCCACCCCACCCTGCGTCTGATTCGCTACAGCGTTGGCCCGTGGACGATAGACAAGCTGGCGCCAGGCCAGTGGATGGAACTGGAATGTCCAGCCGAATTGTTGCAAGCTGCCCCTAAACCCAAACAAACGAGAACTAAAAAACATGGTCTGGACACCCCGCGCCACCGTCGCCGCCGTGATCGAAAATGACGGCAAGTTCCTGCTAGTCGAAGAAGACGCTGGTCAGCAACCGCACACAGTATTCAATCAACCCGCGGGACACCTTGAAGACGGCGAAAGCCTGATCGATGCCGTGATTCGCGAAACCCTGGAAGAGACCGGCTATGACTTCAATCCCACGGCCCTCAGTGGCATCTATCGTTGGATCGAGCCCAATTCCGGTGACACCTATCTACGTTTCTGTTTCACGGGTGAATTAGGGCAACACCATCCAGACAAACCGCTGGATGACGGCATTATCGGCCCGCATTGGCTAACGCTCCAAGAGATCACCGCCCTCGGCACATCGTTACGCAGCCCGTTGGTAAAACGTTGCCTTAATGACTACCTTGCCGGCCAGCGGTTTCCACTCAGCCTTTTAACGGATATGTAAATGGAAACATTAAGATGATTACCAAGCCAGAGCAAAAACAACAACTAGTCGAGCTGTTTCCCTTTCTTGCTGCAGCAGCGCCCGATTTCCAACGCATCTTCTTTGATGCCGCAATCCCAGCGCACATTCCCGCCGGACATACTATCGCCGACACAGGCTCTGAATGCTCACAACTGGCACTGGTATTAAGTGGCACAGTACGGGTCTACAAACTGGCGGCCAAGGGGCGTGAGATCACCCTCTACCGCATTAAAGATGGTGACAGCTGTGTACTCACCGCTTCATGCCTGATGAGCGCAACCCCCTTCCCCGCCATTGCCGAGACAGAAACAGAACTGGAGGCGATCATCATCCCCGCGAAATTGGCAAAGGCCTGGATGACTCAACACCAACCGTGGGGCAACTTCATCTTTGGTCTGGTATCAAAACGCCTGGCCGAGGTCATCACCGTACTAGAGAACGTTACCTTCCAACGCATGGATGTGCGCATCGCCGCCTACCTACTGAAAATGGCCAGTAATGGGCCAACGCTGAACATCACCCATCACGAGATCGCCGCAGATCTGGGGAGTTCAAGAGAAGTCGTCAGTCGCACCCTGAAAGAATTCGACAAGCACGGCTGGATTAATATGGGCCGCGGTGAACTCATCATCCAAGACCCAGCCCATTTGCAAAGCCTTGCTGAAGAAATTTAGCCCTTAGGTGACCCCTTGGTGACCCTTAAGTGACTAAGTCACATACATTGCCACCACACTTTCCTATATTAAATACGTAAACAGTCAAAACAACAACGGAGGTGCGAGATGAAACAGAATGTAGGTGGTATAGAACGGGTTATCCGAATTGTCCTCGGACTCGCCATTATCGGTGCAGGCGTAATGTACGCCAGCTGGTGGGGGGCGATTGGTGCAATGCTTGTCGTAACAGGCCTGATTGGCTGGTGCCCACCTTATGCAATGATGGGCATGAACACCTGCAAAACAAAGCAGGCCTAAACTGACACAACTAACAGGGCTGGAGTAAACATGTTATTTACTCCGCCCTGCTAGGAATTATTGCTCTGGCCGCCGATGACGACGTGCTTTAGCTGGCTTAGCATTACCATCCGCCGGGCCTTTACGCTTGGGCTTAGGTTTATGAGCGGGCTTGGACGCTACGTTGCCATCCTTATCTTTATTCCGGTGAGACGTCTTCTTAGCTGACTTTGGCTTTGAAGACTTTGTCCGACCACCACCCGGCTTAGCTGCTGGTTTGTTTTGCTTAGACTTCTTCGCCCCCCCTTTAGGCTTCTGTCCCAAGCGGGTCAAAGGCACGGGGTGCCCGGGCACAAAACCCACCTCCACCTCACGCACCAACTGCTGACGAATCAGGTTCTCGATGGCAGCCAGCAACTCCACTTCATCGGCACTCACTAGCGAGATGGCCTCACCTTCACGCCCAGCACGAGCGGTACGGCCAATACGATGGACATAGTCTTCCGCCACATTGGGTAGATCAAAGTTGATCACATGGGGCAGCTCAGCAATGTCTATACCACGCGCCGCGATATCGGTTGCTACCAACACCCTTACCTTATTCTCTTTAAAGTCAGCCAAGGCACGCATGCGCGCACCCTGGCTTTTATTGCCGTGAATCGCAGCCGCTTCAATGCCAGCGCCTTCGAGCTTTTTCACCAATTTATTGGCACCGTGTTTGGTGCGCGAAAACACCAGCACCTGATCCCAGTTGTTATCACCAATCAGGTGAATAAGCAGTTCGGTCTTCTTACTCTTGTCTACTTCATAAATGGATTGTTTCACCTTCTCGGCGGTAGTGTTACGGGGACTAACCTCCACCTCAACCGGGTTGTTAAGCATGCCTCTGCTCAAGCTACGGATCTCATTCGAGAAAGTGGCAGAAAACAACAGGGTCTGCCGCTGCCTTGGCAGCAAGGCAATGATTTTGCGAATATCACGGATAAAGCCCATATCCAACATCCGATCGGCCTCATCAAGCACCAGAATTTCCAGCTGATCAAACTTGATCGCATTCTGGTTGTAAAGATCGATCAAGCGTCCAGGCGTCGCAATCAAAACATCCACACCACGACGCAGACGCTGCATTTGCGGGTTAATCTTGACGCCACCATAGACGATGTCCGAACGCAGAGTCAGATGCTGACCATAGGTAGCAACGCTTTCACCCACCTGCGCCGCCAGCTCGCGCGTTGGCGTCAACACCAGGGCACGCGCCTGGTTTGGCTTAACCTTAGGACCATCAGCCAACCGCTGCAACAATGGCAAGGTAAAACCCGCTGTCTTCCCAGTGCCAGTCTGCGCTGCCGCCATCACATCCTGGCCCGACAACACGGCTGGAATAGCTTGCAACTGTATCGGCGAAGGGGTGTCGTAACCCTTTTCACTCACCGCACGCAAAAGTGGTTCGGACAGACCGAGAGAAGAAAAACTCATGGACAAATACTCTTAAAATGAATTGGCTAATCCTTAGAAATCAGGATAAAGGCCGGAAGAAGGACAAAATCAGGCGCAATTGTACTCTAAAAGCGCCTAAATCACCCAGTCTATCTAAAAACATTAATTCCCCGCTTATCTGAAATAACAACATTTAAGTAAACCAGGATCTTGCCGATGTTTTTATTACTGAATTTTGAACCAAAACGGCTGAATCTATGGAATTACAAGACAACCTACCCGTCAATATCCGTAACACAATATTATTGCCATTCATTGATGAAACAATTGTCACCCTTAAAACCATGGCTGGACTAGAGGGAAAAAGCGAACTGCTAAGTTATCGCGACCCGCTCGACGTTTTTGTCTTCAAAGACTTTGCCGTATGTATCTCCGCAAAAACTAGCAGCAATGTTGCTGGAAAAATCATTATGAACTACGACCTCAATACCGCCGTTGCCATCGGCAACAGAGTGCGATCAAAAATGCTGGGGACGGTTGAAGAGTCAACAGTTCTAAACGACGAAATTAGAGAAGTCTTAGCTGAATTTTCAAATACTGTTATCGGCCTGGCAACACGTCATTTTAACGATACTGAACACAAAACTACCTTTGGTACGCCGCTCTATCTCTTAAACGAGGAAGATGGGGAGTTCCTATTAGAGGGTGTAAAACAGATATTAACCGTACCTATCGATATAGAAAACATTGGCCGTTTTTATTTCAGCTATCTTCTCAATTAAACAACCGAGGACGGATAATGTTAAATAAAAATGCAAAAATACTCGTTGTTGACGACACCCTTATCATGCGCGAATCACTCAGACGTATCCTGGCAACAATGGGCTATGAAAACGTAATACAAGCTGAAAATGGCCGCGAGGCAGTAAAAGCGGTTGAAGATGAAAACAATAAAATCGAGTTGGTATTTCTCGATATTGTCATGCCGATCATGGATGGCAAAGCAGCACTGAAAAAAATACGCGAAACAAACAAAACCGTTGCCATCGTAATGCTGACCTCAGTTGCCGACAAAGACTCAATCATGGAATGCAGCAAACTGGGAATGTCCAGCTATATTCTAAAACCGATCAATGCCGTCGAGGGCCCGGACATACTTAAGGGCATAATCCGAAAACTTTGAGCAAAAATTATATTTGATAAGGTCGACTAAATAATCTTATTCAAAACACCAAACCAGAATCCGGTTATTAACTGGCATTTCTATATCCTCTAACAACCTTAAATTAAATTTTGTAGCAATCTCTCGCAACCAATCAACATCACGCAAACCACGTTGGGGGTCACTTGATTTAAGCCAACGATCAAAACCTTCGTTGCTCTCACTACTGTGCTCACCACCATACATAAACGGACCATAAAGTAAAAACTGCCCATCATGTTTTAACAACCTGGCAACACCAGCAAACATCTTTTCCACAGCCTCAGCCGGCATGATATGAGCACTATTGGCGCTGAACACAGCATCATAGTTTTCATTAGGCCAGGCCTCAGCCATCACATCCAGTGGTAACGGCGGCAAGACATTCTCAAGTCCAGCATCATCAAGCCATTGCCGTATACCTGAATGCATCTCTTTCAGGTCACTGGGTTGCCATTCGATGTTCGGCAAGGCCTCACCAAAAAAAACGGCATGCTGCCCCGTGCCACTGGCTATCTCTAACACCCGCCCATGGTTTGGTAGCTTCTGTCGCAACACATCAAGGATGGGCGGCCCGTTTTTATCGCAGGCCTGTGCATAAGGTTTTTTACTCATAGAAATAAAAGGTCTATTCTAAATAATGACTAAAGCGCAATTATCAAAGCAACGACCAACAAAGGGCAAGCGCTAATCGCAATGAATACTATAGAAACATCCATGCAGACTGTCCCCTGTCGCTACTGTCGCCAGCCAATTCACCCTGTTGCGACCAAGTGCCCGTATTGCCACGAACAACTAACCACACGCTCACGCTTCGAAATTGCCAGCAAAAAAACGATCGCTCTGATCGGCATTGCCACCGCCCTGCTCAGCCTGTTTTATGGGGTTAAAGAAGGCTATTTCTACATTGAACAGCGCCAGCAACAACGTCAGATGTTCACGGCACATATAATTGCCGCCGAGAATTTTATAAAACTCGACAACCTGGAATATGCCGAGGCCAGTCTAGATCAGGCGCTGACGCTTAATCCCAACGACCAGAACCTACGACTCAGATATTTTCTACTGCGTTCACATAACATCCTGCGCGAACTCGATTATTATGGCGCCCAGCTGCCAGACAGATACTTAACTACTATGCCTGAGCTAATTATCAGCGGCTTTAGCCTGATAGAAAACAACTTCTCAGCGGACAAACAGGCCCACCTCCTCAGCTCGCTGGCACGACTGCTGCAATTTGATCAACGCTGGCAAAACCCAGCCGCCATCAACGAATTATTTGCCAAGGCATGGGCACTTACCGGCAACGATGCAGAGATCGCCTATTGGTACGGTGAAAGGCTAATAAACGATGAAACAGACAAACAAAAAGGCCTTGCCCTGATTCAGAAAGCCATGGAAATAGAGCCAGAAAATGCTATCTACGTTGCCGCAATGGGGCGCCAGCAAAGAAAATCGGGGGATTACGCCGCTGCCTTTTCATCTCTGCGCCGCGCAATTGAATTACGCCCAAAACAACATGAACTACAACGCATTCGCGCCGCCAACGAGGCCAAATATGCATTGCGCCGCAGCCTACGCGATGCAGACAGTATCGCGGATATTAGTAGTGAGGACTTCTTTAGCCTAAACCTACAACAACGCATCGATATTGTAGAATTCAGCCTTCAACATGGCAGCAATGACCGCTATTTTAACCTTGTTGCAGCGAAACTCTTACACACAGCAGGTCAAAATCAGCGTTCAGAAACCTTACTCAGAAATGTAATTAGAGATTATGACGAACGAACAGACACTGAACAGCTCACACTAATGGCCAACGTATTGGAAGCGCAAAACAAACCAGAGTTCGAAGAGATCCATGAACTTCTCAGCAGGATAGCTATGCGTGATAGTTACGAAGAGATTATGGAGACCGGCATCGAAGGTAAACACCGTTACAAGGTTGGTTTGAGAGTAGCGAAGAAAAACACGGCCAATGGTATTGAAGTTTTAAAGGTGTTTTCAGGCTATCCATTTGCCAAGGCAGGCGTGCAAGCAGGAGACCTCTTAATCGAATTTGGCCACCGCAGGGTTGAGAACCTGCGCTCTATTTGGGTGCCTATCAATGACTTTAGCCCGGGCACAGATGTGCCACTTAAACTTCAACGCGGCGACAAGCTAATAGAAGTAAGCGTAGTGATTGAATAAAACAAGACCGTCCAGATAGAATTGCTCGTTTATATGGTCACAAAATTAAACAATAGATCGAAAAAGACTTTGAGCGACTTAATGCCTAGCCAACGAATACCGGGGTACCTGGCAGAACAAGCTGTATAAACTGTTATTCATTTCGAAGTTGAATCCGCGCCCTAAATAGCTAAAATGGACACTGGCTAACCCCTTTGATCCTATCTCCTGTAACAGGGTGGTCAAATTCAATCATTGTTGCATGTAGCATTAAACGTTTTGCCATAAAGAAAGCTTCATCCGAAGCATATAAGTCGCAACCTAAAATAGGGTGACCTATTTTTCCACTGTGAATTCGTAGCTGATGTGTACGCCCAGTAATTGGCTTGAATATCACTTTTGTTGCAAAAGGCTTCTCTAATCGCTCAATCACTTCATAAGTCGTCATCGCCTTTTTTCCAGTTTCATAACATATTTTTTGCAATGGAAAATTAGGTTTGTCTTTTGCAATAGGGAAATCAATACAACCGTTATCATCAGCTAGATGGCCATGCAAAATTGCAGTGTAAGTTTTAACAACATTACGTGTTTGAAACTGCTTCCCAATATGCGCGTTAATCTCCTTATTAAGCGCAACCACCAAAATCCCCGACGTTCCGAAGTCAAGGCGATGAATCATAGTGGCGGTTTGATAGTCTTTGACCAAGCGAAAGTGTACAGAATCTTTATTGAGCGGGTGTTTTCCTGAAAGAGTTAGCAAAGCACTTGGTTTATTAATCAATAAAAGGTGTTGATCTTGATAAAGAACCTCTATGTCTTCATGACAGACAGGAACAATAAATGGATCAGCTTGCGGTTGCATTTATAAGTTAAACATCAAAAATAAAATAGAGTCGAATTATACCAACTGTTGAGGCAGCATTATTGCTATATCCGCCTAACTAGTATTTTTCACCCCTCTTTTCTTCACTCAGTTCTTCATTCAATACACGCAGGTGTAAAAACGGTTATAAGGCCTGCACCTCATCAGAAGGGCAGGCCTTTAATTTATTTACAGTACGCTATTAACCCGGCGGCTTTATAGGGATGATAGAGTATGCGAATGAAAGAAGACGCACGTACACTCTCTGCCCAAGTTCAGGAAGAAAAACGAAAACAGGCGATCCGATTGTATACCAAGGGCTGTCGGCACAAAGAGATTGCTGAACTCGTCGGTGTACATTTTGAAACCATTGGAAAGTGGGTAAGAGCCCACCGGGCCAACGGTATGAAAGGACTGAAATCGCAAACACGTGGCCGCAAGGAAGGGTCGGGGCGAGCGCTTGACGAAGATCAAGAAAGAGAGATTCAGGCTCTCATATGCGACAAAACACCGGATCAATTGAAGATGGCGTATGCGCTCTGGACACGTAAAGCGGTCAAAGAGATTATTGAAGAAAAGACCGGCGTGAAGCTGGCGATTCGTACGGTAGGTGATTATCTGTCCAAATGGGGTT
>CAMYNQ010000016.1 GCA_947259785.1 uncultured Chromatiaceae bacterium
TTAAACATTGTTTTAAACAAGCAGGCTCAATCAAGGACATGATAGAAAACCTCGGCGTGCCGCACACCGAGATTGATCTGATCTTAGTCAATGGCGAATCAGTCAACTTCAACTATTTAATACAAGACGGCGACCGCATTAGTGTTTATCCCATGTTTGAATCTTTGGATATCACAACCGTCAGTCATTTACGTCCCAAGCCATTACGAGAAACCCGTTTCATACTCGATACCCACCTCGGCCGCCTCGCCGCCTATTTGCGTATGCTCGGTTTCGATAGCCTCTATCGCAACGACTACGACGACCCAACGCTGGCCAATATTTCTGTCGATGAACAACGAATTCTATTAACGCGTGATTTAAAACTACTGATGCGAAAACAAATCACGCATGGCTATTTTGTCCGTAACATACAACCACAACAGCAGCTGTTGGAAATACTGAGACGATTTGATTTGTCCAAGGCATTGCACCCCTTCAGACGCTGCATGCACTGCAATGGCGAAATCAGCGCAGTGGATAAACAAGCAATAGCGTCACAGCTAATGCCGCGTACCAAGTCATTCTATAACGAATTTTGGCAATGCGCGCAGTGTCAAAAAGTTTATTGGCAAGGCAGCCACTATCGTCGCATGCAGCAACTCATTGCCTCGCTTTAAGCCGGATTTAACGGCCGATATGCTCCACAGGTAATTCAAGTCGCTTGGCAACAGCTTCCCAAAGGTTCATCGGACCAGCTTCTTCTTTATATTGCTGACTTATGGTTTGATAAATAGTCAGCTGAGTTTTCAGTCTGCGGTGGATGTCGCCGTGAATCCTGTGGTGATTCAAATTAAAAAAACAACAATTAATTGATATTATTATATGCCTTCAGGCAAAGCCCTGCCCCCATGCTGCCTTAACTTGGCACTCAATCGACGAAAGGTCGTGCTATCCACACCATCAGGCATAATCACTACTGGCAACATCCGCCCGCCCTGCTCTGGTTTGAAATTGAGCACAATCAACCAGGGATTGACGAAACTACTGCCCACTAGTTTAGCCATGATCGTTTCACCCGTTGCAGTATTAAGCTGCCATTGGTTCTGGTCCTGCCAGGTCAAATTAATCACTGCTCGCTTGCTGGTTTTCAACAAGTATTGACGTATGTGATTGATAAAACCAACCACCAGTGCCGCTACAACAATCAGTTTGGCCAACAGGTTGAGATCAAAACTCCAAAGCCAGTAAAACGCGCCGAGGTACATGAACAGCAAGGCGCCGTTAAGGATGAATGAGGTCTTGAGGGTGATTCTAAACGGTACTGCGAACTTGGCTGATGATGTCATTAAGGCTCTCGTCCTGCGGTGATGCTTGCAACATGAGACATTCCAATAATTCCTGATCTTGCAGGTCCAGCAACAGATGGAATTTATGTTGATCTTCGGCGCTTAGGCCATCGTAAACATTCTCAACAAAGGGTTGCAGCAACAGATCCAACTCTAACATGCCGCGGCGGCAGCGCCATTGTAGGCGAGCCTTTTCCGTGGCGCTTTCTTCTGCGCTTGAGTTCATCAGGTATTGTTTTTGAGCATGATCTTTTTGATTTCACCTATCGCCTTGGTTGGATTGAGGCCCTTGGGACAGACGTTGGCGCAATTCATGATGCTATGACAACGGAACAATCTATAAGGCCCTTCTAGTTCTTCCAGACGTTGGGCGGTAGCCTGGTCTCGACTGTCGGCGATGAAACGATAAGATTGCAGCAAGGCGGCAGGGCCACGGAACTTATCCGGATTCCACCAGAATGATGGGCAGGCCGTTGAACAACAGCCACACAAAATACACTCATACAGGCCGTCGAGTTTTTCGCGCTCTTCAGGTGATTGACGATACTCTTCTTCCGGCTCTGGGTCATGTACGGTCAAATAAGGTTTTACTGAACGATATTGATGATAGAACTGCGTCATATCCACTACCAGGTCACGAATCACGGGTCGGCCTGGAAAAGGACGGACCTCGACGGGTTCTTTAAGCACCGAAATAGGGGTAATGCAAGCTAAGCCATTAGTACCGTTGATGTTGACCCCGTCTGAACCACATACCCCTTCACCACAGGAGTGCCTGAAGGAAAAACTTTCATCCTGAGCCTTGATATCCAACAGGGCATCACGCAGCATCATGCCGGCATGCACTTCAACCTCAAACGCCTGCATATAGGGTTGATCATCGGTCTCAGGATTGTAGCGATAAATAGAAAAACGCATGACTGATTCTCTCTAGTAAACTCGCGCCTTAGGCGGAAATGAATCAACGCTCAAAGGCTTCATGCGCACCGGCTTGTAATCAAGCTTGCGCCCTTCTTTAAAAAACAGGCTGTGTTTAAGCCAGCGTTCATCGTCACGATCGGGGTAGTCGATGCGCGAATGGGCACCGCGGCTCTCCTGGCGGGCATGGGCCGAGCAGACTGTCGCCAGGGCAATATCCATCAGATTTTCCAGTTCCAACGCCTCAACTCGCGCAGTATTGAAGACCTTACTGTGATCTTGCAGACGAGCATCCTTTAGACGTGCCTCCAGAGCAATCACCTTGTCTACCCCTTCTGCTAAAATATCATCCGTGCGGAACACACCACAGTAGTCTTCCATGGTCTTCTTCAGTTCGTCCTTAAGCTGTCTAACCGATTCACCCTCGCCTTTCTGATCCCAACGGCTCAGACGGGCCATGGCCTTGTCGACACTGTCACCACTCATTGGCCGGTGATAACGATTTTCTTTGAGGTAATCAATAATGTGATTGCCTGCGGCACGACCAAAGACCACAATGTCCAGCAACGAGTTGCCACCGAGACGATTAGCACCATGCACTGAAACACAGGCACATTCACCTACCGCATACAGACCAGAGACGGTCTCTTCGGCCGTTTGTCCCAGCGGAGCAACCACCTGACCATGACGGTTGGTGGGAATACCACCCATGGTGTAATGCGCCGTTGGGTAAACTGGAATAGCTTCGTTAGCCGGATCGATATGCAAAAAGGTTTGAATGGTAGAGCGAATACCGGGCAGGCGTTTTTGAATCACATCTGTACCGAGATGATCGAGTTTGAGCATGACGTGATCGGCATTTGGCCCACAGCCACGTCCCTCTTTGACCTCGGTATAAATAGCTCGGCTGACTACATCACGGCTAGCTAAATCTTTTGCATTCGGGGCATAGCGTTCCATGAAACGCTCGCCGTCTTTATTCAAAAGATATCCACCCTCACCACGCGCGCCTTCGGTAATCAACATACCCTTGCCGGCAATACCGGTAGGATGAAACTGAAAAAACTCCATGTCCTGTAGTGGAATCCCGGCCCGCAAGGCCATCCCCATGCCGTCGCCGGTGTTGATATGGGCATTGGTATTGGTGCGGAAGATCTGTCCTGCTCCGCCGGTGGCCAACAAAGTGGCCTTCGCTTCGATGATCATTGTCTCGCCGGTTTCAATTTCCATCACCACCGCACCGAGAATAGTCCCCTCGTCATCATAGATCAGATCCAAGGCCAGATACTCATCGAAGAAATGGGTTTTGGCATGAATATTCTGTTGGTATAAAGAATGCAGGATGGCATGTCCGGTACGGTCAGCCGCGGCACAGGTACGGGCGGCCTGATCACCACCAAAATTCTGACTCTGGCCACCGAATGGCCGTTGGTAGATCTTGCCGTTATCAAGACGTGAGAACGGCACTCCGGCATGCTCCAACTCAACCACCAGTCGTGGCGCAGCGCGGCACATGTATTCCACTGCGTCCTGATCGGCCAGATAATCACTGCCCTTGATGGTGTCGAACATGTGCCAGTGCCAGTTGTCCGGCAGGACATTGGCCAGCGCGGCATTCATACCACCCTGAGCAGCGACCGTATGAGAACGGGTTGGAAAAACCTTGGATACCACCGCAACATGGGCATCAGCCTGAGCCATTTGCAAGGCAGCGCGCAGGCCACCACCACCGGCACCGATCACCAATGTATCAAATCTGCGAACTGGAATTGAACTGCTCACTAGGCTGCTGCGCCTCCCATTAATAAAATACGAATCACCCACAGGGCCATCACCAGCAAACCGACAGCCAGCAATATCAACAAGCTCAAGCGCAAGGCAAAGGGCTTCACATAATCAAGCAATACATCACGCATACCCACCCAGGCATGGCTTAGCAATGCAATGAAGAATAGCGTGGTCGCCAATGCCATGGGAGTGGATGACATCCAATCAGACCAATCGGCATATGACTGCGGCACACAAATCAGCATTGTGACAAGAAAATAAATCAGGAAGCCAGCCAAATAGACGGCACTGATGCGTTGCAACAACCAAGCCTTTAAACCACTCATACGCCAGCTCACAGAATCATTACCATTGCGATCAATACACCAATCACACCCAACACATTAACCACCATGGCACTGCTACGGGCCGTTGCCAGATCGACGCCAATCTCAATGTCCAGCAACAAAAAACGTATTCCGGCAAAAAAGTGATGCGCCGCCGACCATGCCATCAAAAGCGCCAACAGCTTTATCAAACCATAATCAAACCATGCAGTAACATCGGCAAAGCCCTGCGGGCCTTGCAAAGAATGTTCAAGCATCCAGATAACAAATGGAATGGAAAGAAATAACAGCACACCGGAGATACGGTGACCGATGGAGGTAATTGCGGTAATTGGCTGCCGAATTTTCAGCAGATTAAGATTGACCGGTCTTGTGTCAGGGTTATTATTTATCATACAAGCTCATATCAGTGTATCCGAGTGCCGATATTAATCCAACATTACTTCTATTGCCAAGACTACGCTATTATTCACTCCGTGGTCGAGATAGACCCTTAATTTCCATACAATAAAGAAGCCCATCATGAATGAATTTGAAGCCGTTTTAAATACTGACGTTGTTGCCAAATTAGACGATTACGGTTTGATTAAGGTCGAAGGTGACGATGCTGAGACTTTTTTGCATGCACAATTCACCAATGATTTGCAGCAAGGCGTTAGCGAAGCTACTAGTCAGCTTAGCGCCTATTGCAACCCCAAGGGGCGCATCCTTACCTTGTTTCGCATTTTTAAAGCCAATAACGCCTTTTACCTAAGCATGCCGCGTGAACTGGTTGAGGCAACACACAAACGCCTGAGCATGTTTGTGCTCATGTCAAAGGTAACGCTGACAGATGAAGGAGACAATGTCAGTCAACTTGGGGTGTCAGGTCCAAACATAGAACAGAAGCTAATGGCTTTGGTTGGTCAGCCGCCAGAAGCGGTAGACCAAGTGGTAACAAACGAAAACATCAGCGTCATCTGCATTCCCGGGCCACATCAACGCTTCCAGATTATCGGCCCGGCAAAAGAGATTAAGTCACTCAACAATAAACTGGGCACCTTTGTTAGCGAAGTTTCGGCCAATGCATGGCAACTGCTCGACATTCACTCGGCTGTCCCAGTCATCAAGCAAGCCAATGTTGAGGCCTTTGTTCCACAAATGGTCAATCTTCAGGCCATTAATGGCCTGAGCTTCAAAAAGGGCTGTTATCCCGGTCAAGAAGTGGTCGCCCGTATGCAATATCTAGGCAAGTTGAAACGACGTATGTATCTAGCCCATAGCGATGATGAAGCAGTAGCCCAACCTGGCGACAGTATCTTTGTTATTGCCGATGAACCACGTAAAACCGGCACCGTGGTGATTGCACAGCCCGCCCCTACTGGCGGCAGCGACCTGCTCATCGTGGTAGAAATTGAATCTGCCGAAAACCAGACACTTCACCTAGACGAAGAGATGAACACTACTCTGGCGCTCAAACCCCTGCCTTACTCACTGGAAAGCTTGAGTTAAGGCAAACAAGGCCGATAGCTAAAGCAACATCCAATAAATAGCTTAATAGGGGCCAACCTGAGTGAACACGGAAGACAAATTCATCGCCACCTTGATGGATGATGTAAGCGAGGGCCAACTGGAATTGCCAACATTACCAGAGGTAGCACTTAAGATCAGGAAACTGGTTGATGACCCCATGGTCTCAGCCGACAAGATTGCCACATTAGTAGGGACAGACGCCGCCCTCTCTGCCCGTCTGCTGCAAGTAGCCAATAGCGCCTTTTTCAAGGGCCTTAACTCGGTAGATAACGTACGCACCGCCGTGGTTCGCCTTGGCGGTGTCTGCGTCCGTAACGTGGTTTCCAGCCTGGTTATGCAGCAACTCTATCAGGCCAACCAGATGGGCCCCATTAAAAAAGACCTGCTCAACATTTGGATACACGGGGCCAGGGTTGCCGCCATTAGCCAGGTGCTGGCCAAACGTTTTACCAAACTTAATGCCGACGAAGCCATGCTGGCCGGGCTAATCCACAACATCGGCATGCTACCTATACTCAAGCGCGCAGTGAAATCACCGGAAATAATCGAGGATAAAGTGATGCTTTATCGCATCATCGACAAACTTCATCCCGAAATTGGCCGCTTGATTCTTGAAGAGTGGCACTTTCCAGCGCAGCTTATTCAAGTGGCCGCCGAACATGAAGACCTGAGTCGTAACCCAGGGCCCGAAGCTGATTTTACAGATGTTGTAATGGTTGCCAATTTGCACAGTTATATGGGCAAAGCCAACAATAAATTCAGCTCAGTGGACTGGAATGAAATACCGGCTTTTGAAAAACTCGGATTGACCCCAGAACAAAGCGTTAACGCTCTGGCCGAGGCCCAAGCCGATATCAACCAAATACAAAAAATAATATCAGGACAATAAGTTAGCTATGCTTTCTAAACCTTAACCTGAGGACTTGTTGTGGAATTGGAAAACCAATTAATGTCGAAGTTTCTCGATGACATTAACAACAACCGCATCAATCTTCCCACCCTGCCCGAGGTCGCCCTAAAGGTCAGGGAGGTTGTTCAAAATCCCGACTCGTCTGCCGCCAAAATCGCCATCACCATCGGCGCTGACCCGGTAATGGCAGCCAAGTTACTACAAGTGGCCAATAGTGCGCTCTACCGTGCCAGTTTGCCAATCGAAAACCTGCAGCATGCCATTTCCAGACTAGGCCAAACTGTGGTTCGAAATATTGTCACCAGCATGGTGATGGAGCAGCTTTACCAAAAAGGCGCTCACCCCTCAGTTGATAAACACCTAAAAAAGCTGTGGTTGCATAGCACCAGAGTGGCTGCCATCAGCATGATACTGGCGCGCAAGTTCACCAAGCTAAAACCAGATCAGGCCATGCTGGCCGGGCTGATTCACGATATTGGCGCCATCCCGGTCTACATGGAAGCCGCCAACATCCCCGAACTTGCTGATGAAGAAGTTCTGCAAAGCGTAGTTGGCAGGCTCCACAACCTAATCGGCACCACCATCCTGGATGACTGGAACTTCCCTCAGGAGATGATTGACGTGGTTTCTAATCACGAAGACCTGAACTATGACTCAGGCGACAGTGTTGATTATGTCGATGTAGTCACTGTGGCCAATATTCTCAGCCATATCGGTACACATCACCCCTTGACCAAGCGCGACTGGACAGAGGCATCCGCCTTCAAAAAGCTGGGGCTGACACCCGAGGAAAGTATCGGTGTAATCGAAGAGGCTGAGGAAGAAGTCAACATGATTCAGAACATGTTCCGAAGTTAGTTAACTCTTAAACAAAAATTATAACTATCTGACCAATAAAAAACCGGCCATTTCAGCCGGTTTATTTATTGCATTGATTAAACCTTACCCTTCTGGCCGCATATGCGGAAACAGCAACACATCTCTGATCGACGGCGCATCGGTAAACAGCATCACCAGACGATCGATACCGATCCCCTCACCCGCTGTCGGTGGCATGCCATGCTCCAGAGCACGGACATAGGCATCATCAAAATGCATCGCCTCATCATCACCGGCATCCTTTTCTTCTACCTGCTTTTGAAAGCGCTCAGCCTGATCTTCAGCATCATTCAACTCGGTAAAACCATTGGCAAGCTCACGGCCACCAACAAAGAATTCAAATCGATCGGTAACGAATGGATTATCGTCATTGCGACGCGCCAGCGGTGATACCTCGGTGGGATAGGCAGTAATAAAGGTCGGCTCTTTAAGTAGATGTTCAACCGTCTTTTCAAAGATCTCAATCTGGATCTTACCCAAACCATAACTATCTTTCAGCGGGATACCAAGACGTGCAGCAATTGCTCTAGCCTGATCAAAATCATCCAGCTCAGCCTCGCTAATATCTTTGTTATAAAACAGAATTGACTGTTTCACGGTCAGACGGGCAAAGGGTTTACCAAAGTCATACTCATCACCCTGATATGGCACTTTGGTGTCACCAAGAATCTCCAGCGCCATGCTGCGCAGCAGTTCTTCGGTGTGATCCATCAGGTCACTATAATCAGCGTAAGCCTCATAAAACTCAAGCATAGTGAATTCTGGATTATGGCGCGTTGAAACACCTTCATTACGGAAGTTACGATTAACTTCATAGACCTTTTCAAAACCACCCACGACCAGACGTTTCAGATACAGCTCCGGCGCAATACGCAGAAACATAGGCAGATCCAAGGCATTGTGATGCGTGGCGAACGGTCGCGCTGTCGCACCGCCTGGGATAGCGTGCATCATCGGTGTTTCTACTTCCATAAAGCCTTTGTCATCGAGATAACGACGGATATGTTGGACAATACGGGTACGAATACGAAAGGTCTCTCGCGAAGCCTCATTCATAATCAGATCTAGGTAACGCTGACGGTAGCGAGTTTCCTGATCTTCCAAGCCATGAAACTTATCTGGCAGCGGCCGCAGCGACTTGGTCAATAAACGAATAGCATCGGCTTTAACCGACAGTTCACCGGTCTTGGTGCGAAACATCACCCCCTCGGCGGCAAAGATATCCCCCACGTCCCAGCTCTTAAACTCTTTGTAGACATCCTCACCGACACTATCGCGTTGAATGAATATCTGCATGCGGCCGGACTGATCCAGCAACTGGGCAAAGCTGGCCTTGCCCATCACCCGCTTGGCCATCAGACGACCGGCAATCTTGACCCTAACCGGTTCGGCTTCTAGCGCGTCCTTATCCTTTTCATCATACTCAGCGTGCAGCTCACCGGCCATGACATTGCGGCGGAAATCACTAGGAAAAGCGACCCGCTTTTCACGAATCTCGTCCAGTTTGGCACGGCGTTCGGCGATGAGCTTGTGTTCGTCTTGTTGGTTTTCTTCTGTCATTACTACAACTCTTTCAAATAATATTTTTAAAGGCCGCTTTTCAAGCTAGCCTCAATAAACTGGTCCAGATCACCGTCCAGTACCGCCTGGGTATTACCCGTTTCAACACTGGTGCGCAGATCCTTGATGCGGGACTGATCCAACACATAGGAACGAATCTGGCTTCCCCAGCCAATATCGGACTTACCATCCTCTACCTGCTGCTGATCACCCTGGCGTATTTTTAATTCATATTCATATAACTTGGCCTTGAGCAGCTTCATGGCTGTGGCCTTATTTTTGTGTTGCGATCGATCGTTTTGGCACTGTACCACGATGTTTGTTGGATTATGGGTGATACGTACCGCTGATTCGGTCTTATTCACATGCTGACCACCAGCACCGCTGGCGCGGTAAACATCAATACGTAGATCAGCTGGATTGATATCAATATCAATATCATCATCGACCTCAGGCGAAACAAACACCGAAGCAAACGAAGTATGACGGCGATTACCAGAATCAAACGGCGATTTGCGTACCAGGCGGTGCACCCCCGTCTCGGTGCGCAGCCATCCAAAGGCATATTCACCCTCAAAACGAATCGTGGCACTCTTGATACCGGCAACCTCACCTTCCGAGCATTCGATTAGCTCAGTCTTAAAGCCGCGCCGCTCACCCCAACGTAGAAACATACGCAGAATCATATTGGCCCAGTCCTGAGCCTCGGTGCCACCTGAACCCGCTTGAATATCTAGAAAGGCATTATTGGGGTCCATCTCGCCCGAAAACATACGACGAAACTCTAAAACCTCAAGCCGCTTTGCCAGGTCTGCCAAGTCTGACTCTACAGAATCAACCGTATCCTGATCATCCTCCTCAGCGCCAAACACCAACAACTCTTCAGCATCGGCCAGACTGGAATCCAGGTCGGTGATGGTTTTAACCACCAACTCTAATTGAGAGCGCTCCCGCCCCAGAGCCTGGGCTCGCTCCTGATCATTCCAAATCGCCGGATCTTCCAGCTCACGCTCTACTTCTGTAAGACGCTCTTGCTTGTTATCAAAGTCAAAGATACCCCCTCAGGGCATCGGTACGCCCCTGCATATCTTTGATCTGACGAACGATAGTATTGATTTCCAGCATTACGGATCTGCCCTGCAAAAACAGCCATTTTACTACAGCTCGACCTCTTCTTTAAACCAACAACAGCGTTCTCTTTACAAATTAAGTCACAAATCTGTAATACAGACTCAGCTGACCTTCCGTACCAATGAAAGCATAAAGGGTATTAAAGACAGCAATAAAGACGAGGCATTCATTCAGACCCAGTATGTTTTCTAAATAGCTATTTTGCTGAAATAAAAAAGGGCCGGTTTATCCGGCCCTTTTTTTGTAAAAAACCGTATTAGTTTTCAAGTACATCATCCACTGCCTCACGGATCTGATCGACCGTAAATGGCTTTTTAATAATATGTTTAGCACCTAAAAGCTTAGCCATAGAGAGCAGATCTATCTGCCCTGAAAACCCTGAGTCACCGGATATAGCAATCACCTTTACATCCGGATGAGTCTTTTTCAACTCAAGAATCATTTCAATGCCATTCTGCTCCGGCATCACTAGGTCAGTAATAATCAGGTCAATATTTTCATTCTGAAAATATTCACAGGCATGAACACCATTTTCAGCCTCCAACACCTCATGGCCGTCTTTGGAGACAATTTTGGATACCAAGGTGCGGATGGATTTTTCGTCATCTACTACCAGTATTTTTGCCATATTCTATAATTTCCATTAATGCCTCAAAACAGCTCAGCTTCACCTGAATCCATATCATTCTGTTGAACCGAGCGATGTGCTACCGAGGTTAACTCCTGATCAATTTCATCTTTTACCCGCCTGACATTACCAAGCAGATCCTGTCCCTGGCTATCCAGCAATAGCGAGGCTAACTCAACTAATTTATCGGTTGAAAGAGACAACGCTTGACTACGTCCTTCTACACTTTCAAGCAGCTGACGCGTCATATCCTCAAATTGAAGTGAACGCACAGCCACAGCAACATTTCCACCAATCTCATTGGAAACATTGGAAACCTCATTCAACTGGGCAGACAAAAACTGGTTGGTTTCTGCCACCTCAGCCATCATTTCCGCAATGCGCCCTTGAGACGTCAGGGCAAGATCAATATCACGCGATGCCATTTCGCCGACGACCAAACCTGCTTGATGCACACTCTCTTGAGTCAGATTGCAATTAGCACGAATTTGTTCACTAAAATCAGCACTGCGTTGAGAAAGATTACGCACTTCGTCCGCCACTACAGCAAACCCCCTCCCTGCCTCACCCGCCCTGGCAGCCTCTATCGCTGCATTGAGTGCAAGCAGATTGGTTTGGGAACTAATTCCATCAATTTCAGACAATAGCTTATCGGCAACGCCAAGCTGTTGGCTAATTTCGTTAAGCGCATTGACCAATTCCATACTGCCCTTACTCATTGCTTGTATATTTTCAACAAAAATATCAACAATCTCAGCAGCTTCTTGAGCCATACGGTGCTGACCAGACTCACTGGTAAATTGGCTGGAAATACGCTCCATCAAGGCTATGACCATATCTAATTGTTGTGTTGATTGTTGCTCAAGGCCAGTAAAACTATCCACCAAGCCCTCAATAGCGGTTGCCTGCAAACCACGCACCTGGCCAAGTTCGTCTGCCGAGTGCTGAAATTCTTCATTAAGGTCGTGCTGAACAGCTCCGAACATAGACTTGATTTCAATAGCAGCTGAATAAGTGTGATTTGAATCAGCACCTTGACTGCTTGTCACATCTTTACTTGAGCCTTTAAGCTGCCACAACCAGGCAGTCGACATAAGCACAATAAAAGCGATGATCGGCAACGCTATATTTAAAAACAAACTTAACGCCACACCGAAAATAAGAAACAAAAGTGGCAACTTAAAATTGCCTACTTGACGAACAAGAACATTCTGTTTCGCAACCATCCCCAATCCTTAGCCTGACACGAAAAACCTAAAACCATACTAACCACATAGATAATTCGTTAATTTCCATAACAAATATGTTTAAGGAATATCGTTTTGCGCAACTATTACTTTAATCTGATTTAAGAAGAAACAGACTTAACAGAAAAAACGCATTCAAATTAGGACGGGGTGATGTAAGCGATGACTAAACGGGCTCTATAGATTCGATCATCAACTGCAGGTTACGACTGTCTCGATAATGATTTACATCAAGTTTATAGGCCAATCGCACACGCGACACCGTCCTGGGCCAGTCATCATCGACAGTGTTAAAGGCAATGGCATCAACAGGGCTGGCCTGCTGACTGGCACGCAACAACAACTTTAAATGCCGTTCACCGACGATACGCCGATTGATGATTTCAAAATCACCATCAAACACTGGCTCAGGAAAGGCCTGCCCCCAAGGCCCGGCCTGACGTAATGACTCGGCCAACTCAAGCCTCAGGTCGTCAGCTGTGAGTTGACCATCACTCCAAACACTGCCATGCAGGTCTTCAGTGCTAAGATGCCGCCTAACCTCTTCATCAAAGGCACAGACAAACGCTTCGAAATCACTGCGTTTAAGCGTCAGCCCAGCAGCCATGGCGTGGCCACCAAATTTTTGAATCAAACCTGGATGGCGGGTTGCCACCGCATCAAGACCATCACGAATGTGAAAACCGCTAACCGAACGGGCCGAACCTTTAATATATTCATCATCGGCAAGCGCAAAGGCAATCACCGGTCGATGGAAACGGTCTTTGATACGTGAGGCCAGGATGCCTATGACCCCCTGGTGCCACTCTTCATGGAACAGGCATAGCCCTGATGGCAAGGCTTCGGCATCATCCAGTTGCAGATTATCAAGATGTAACATGGCCTGATCCTGCATTTCTGTTTCGATTGAACGCCGCTCACGGTTAAGTTCATCCAACTCACTGGCCAAACTCTTCGCTTTAGCCGGATCATCCGTCAGCAAACAGCGAATGCCGATACTCATATCCTGAAGACGACCTGCTGCATTCAGACGTGGACCAACGGCAAAGCCCATATCAGAGGCAACCACTTGTTCGCGACCACGGCCAGCCACTTCAAGCAAGGCCTTGATGCCGACACAGCAATGACCAGAACGAATCCGTGCCAAGCCCTGCGACACCAATATTCTATTAATATGATCCAGCGGCACCACATCAGCAACCGTACCCAAGGCCACAATATCGAGTAATTGGGCCAGGTTGGGCATTTGAATTTTTTGCCGTTCAAACCAGCCGTCGTCACGCAGCGCCGCTCGTAGCGCCAACATCACATAAAAGATAACACCGACACCGGCCAGATTTTTACTCGGAAAACCACAACCGGGTTGATTCGGGTTAACAATGGCATCGGCATCGGGCAATTCATTTCCAGGCAAATGATGGTCGGTCACTACCACCTGCATGGCCAACTGTTTTGCTGCCTGAACACCTTCTATGCTGGCAATTCCGTTATCGACAGTCACAATAATGTCGGGCTGTTTTTCAGCGGCCACGGCAACAATTTCAGGCGTCAGGCCATAACCATACTCAAACCGATTCGGTACCAAAAAGTCCACTGTACCGGCACCCAACAAACGTAGAGCCCTCAATGCCACCGTGGTGCTGGTGGCGCCATCGGCATCAAAATCACCCACCACCAAAATATGTTTCTGCTGTTGCAGCGCCGCCTGCAACACGGCAACGGCGGCATCCATACCTTTCATCTGAGCCGGAGACGGCAAGTGTTCAAGCCCATACTCTAATTCAGTGGCAGAGATCACATTGCGGCCGGCATAAATCCTTGCCAGCACTGGATCAATATTAGGGAATTGTTTCTGATAATCCACAGAGACTTGACGCTGCAAAATACACTTAGACATATAAAAACCTATTTATGCAGAGCAAAAGGACGCGATCTCTTCCACCAGCGTTTGAGTGAATGACGGCTGATTTCAAACTCAACATTGTCGCTAAGCAAGCGAATAGTCGAAATTGATTTTGTTTTCAAGGCAAGGGTAAGAGGCTCGATCCATTCTTCATCAACAGCCTCAATCATGTCACGCCAGCGGCCAATATCATGCGTAACGACTGCATCGGCAAGGGCATCAAACACCAACAAGTGACTACCGCCATGATCGGACTGTTCAAGCCACTCCTCGGCACTTGCAGGCATTGAAGCTAGCGCATTCTGAGCCAGATTTGCCAAGGCACAACTCAAGGGTTCGTTGCTCCAGACATGCTGCCATTGATTTGCTTGCGGCTCTGGCGATTCTCCCTCACCCCAGAGCCAAAAGCTGTTGATTTCAGGTTGTCCAGACTGGCGCCGCTTTTCATTCACCCGACTACTATAAAACAGCATTTGCACTTCGTTGAGAATGGCATGCCATTGCATTGCATCTTTGCCAACAGGTAGATAATGGCCGACATCCTGAGCAATCACGCTCTTAAACGGCTGGGTTGAAATGTCAGGTTTGCTGCTGGAATGCAGATACCAACGATTACTGACAGGCACATCGAGCCGCAAACCATCCTCGGCAAACAGTTGGTTAAATTCATCGGCCAACTGGCACGCCTCAGCCTGTGTTACCGCCAAATGATCACTACCAATCATCACCAGTCGATCTCTGTCTGGTTGCATGTTGACGGGGGTGGCACAAAAACAAAAATCATCTGCTGGCTCACCCAGGTCAAACCGAGACATTACAGCGGCAACAGGCAAACCACTCACTTCAGCCGCATGACCAAACAACTCAAACAACAGTCCATCGGCAGATTGAGACTTTCGCTGCCTTCGACGACCACGAGAAAGCAGCAATTCCAAGCCTGTCAGCGACAAACCCTGCGATACATCTGACCCGGACCAAGCGTCCGAACCAAATAAAGCGGGGATATATAGAGTAAGTTGTCTATTGCGCATGAACTGCCAGAAGTAAAACTAAAAAGGCCCTATATGATAGGGCCTCGATACGGACATGACTACAGAAAATCTACATGAGAGGCCGGTTTAACCCGCCTTGAGCAAATCCATAATACCAGCTGAAACACGACCAGCCTGTCCAGCCAGCGCGTTTTCCGGGTTCTGCTGGAACATCTCTTTAAGCTGGCCAGCAACCGCAGCCGCATGCTCTGCTGTCTGGATGCCCCCCTGACCTCGATCGGCAAAAGATTGATTCAGCACCTCAGCCGCATGGCTTACATTCACAGTCACCTCATTTTGGGCTGACGCTACCGGCTCTGCCTGGCTGCTCGCTTGTGCTTGAGCCTGGGGCTCCCGCTCCCCGGGGCGAGATGACTGATTATTGGTAATGACACCCGGGGTGTTATTTGAGATTGGTGTAGTCACGTGATTTCCTCCAAATTATGACATTTTTTTGACGGTTCAAGCTGTTTTCAGCTGAGATCGTCCCTCAAATATGGTTGTTGCAACATTAAGGCCAATATTGCTGAGTTCCTCTGCGTCAAACAACAATTTAGCTGTTTGTTTTATTGAGAAAACGCCTCCTGAAAACTAGCCTCATCTAGGGCATAAACATAATCCTTATCATTAGGTGATTATAGTCCGTACAAATAAGGTTGATATTTACCCACACCAATAGTATGTTTCTGTTTTGAAAACGTGTATGCTCTATACACGTATTTAATGAATGGTCTTTTAGACCAGTATTAAGCGGGGCAATAGACAATCATTGCCAATAAACAGAAGCAAGACAGAAGGCATGGCGTAGACCAGCCCGACCAAGCTTCAGATAACTACTAAACCTTGGAGGTAACACATGAACTTTAAGCGACTAATCAAACTTGCAACTCCTGTAGTTGGTGCAGTAGCACTGATGGTTTCTATGCCAGCAAGTGCCGATGGAAAAAAAATATATAAGAAAGCATGCAAGATGTGTCACGGCTCAGGAATGATGGGCGCACCCAAGTTTGGCGATAAAGCTGCATGGGTCGACCGCCTTGCCAAAGGCACTGACACGCTAAACGATCACGCCATCAATGGTTTCGGCAAGATGAAACCTAAAGGCGGCAAAAAGTCTCTCAGCGATGAAGATGTCATAGCAGCCGTTGCCTACATGGTTGAGGCAGTTAAGTAAATTAACGCCTAGACGCTTTGAAATAAAAAAACACCTGCTGGCCACAAAAGTCAGCAGGTGTTGAAGAAGGCAAGCACGAAGAGATGATTCAAAGCAAAGGGCAAATCGCACTGTACTCAGTACACAAGCCAATGATTGCAACCATAAACTCACAAAAAACTGCGCCGGCTTAGTGTAAAGAATAACGAAAGTTATGAATGGAGATACCATGTCCACTAACTCTTTAGAAGAACCGAAATATAATTTCGAAGTAGTTAAGTGGTTTACGATTACATCAGTGATTTATCTGGTGGTCGGAACACTACTTGGAACGTTTATCGCTTCACAATTAGCCTACCCTGAACTCAACTTTGACAGCCCATATCTCAGTTTTGGGCGCTTACGACCACTACACACCAACGCAGTCATCTTCGCCTTTGGCGGCAGTGTGCTCATGGCCACGGCTTACTACATCGTTCAGCGTACCTGTAATGTGCGTGTCTGGAGCGATAAGTTGGCCTGGTTTACCTTTGGCGGCTGGAACTTGGTTATTGTCCTGGCAGTCATTACCCTGCCCCTGGGCCTGACCTCGGGTAAAGAGTATGCCGAACTGGAATGGCCAATCGACATCCTGATTGCCTTGGTATGGCTGGCGTTCATGTTTAATTTCATCATGACCCTGGCAACCCGTAAGTCTTCACATATCTATGTGGCGAACTGGTTTTTCCTTGGCATGATGATCATGATCACCTATCTGCATGTGGGTAACTCCATGGCCATCCCAGTCAGCATGATGAAGTCCTACTCTGTTTATTCAGGTGTGCAGGATGCCATGGTGCAATGGTGGTACGGCCATAACGCAGTGGGGTACTTCCTGACTGCTGGTTTCCTCGGCATCATGTACTACTTCGTGCCAAAACAAGCCGAAGCGCCTGTGTTTTCATACCGTTTATCAGTACTGCATTTCTGGGCACTGATGTTTGGTTATGCTTGGTTGGGTGCGCATCATCTACATTACACTGCCCTGCCAGACTGGACCGGCTCTTTGGGTGCAGCGGTTTCAATTGCCATGATCATTCCATCTTGGGGTGGTGCGATCAACGGCATGATGACCCTGTCTGGTGCCTGGCACAAACTGCGTGATGATTACGTACTGCGCTTCTTGATTGTGTCGCTAGCCTTCTACGCCATGTCCACCTTTGAAGGTCCGGTCATGTCATTGAAGACGGTTAACGCACTATCTCACTACACAGACTGGACTGTTGGCCACGTACACTCAGGTGCACTCGGCTGGGTAGCGATGGTTTCTATCGGTGCGATCTACCACATGGTGACACGTCTGTGGGGCGTTAAGATGTATTCAACCTCACTGATTGGTCTGCACTTCTGGATGTCTACCATCGGCACAGTTATCTACATCTGCGCCATGTGGGTCTCAGGCATTATGCAAGGTCTGATGTGGAGAGCAACTGATGACTACGGCAACTTGATGTACACCTTTGTTGAGTCTGTTGATGCCATGCATCCTTACTACGCACTTCGTGCACTGGGTGGTCTGATCTTCTTCCTGGGTGGCGTCATCATGCTTTACAACGTCGTCATGACTATTCGTCAGCCTGCTGGTAGTGGTGTTACAGCCACCTCTAAAGCTTGATAGAGGGAGATTAGATAATGTCATCATTTCAAGAGAAAAATGAAAAGAACGTCTGGCTGTTATCCGGAGTACTGGCGATATCATTGCTGGTAGCCGGTGTAGTGGAAATTGTTCCGCTCTACTATCTTCCAGACACCATGGAAACGCTAACCAAAGAGGAAGATAACATCCGTCCCTACACAGCACTTGAGTTGGAAGGCCGTGATGTTTACATTCGCGAAGGCTGCTACACCTGCCACTCGCAAATGATTCGACCTTTCCGTGATGAGAAAGAGCGTTATGGCCATTACTCACTGGCGGTTGAATCGAAATATGATCATCCCTTCCAGTGGGGTTCCAAGCGTACCGGTCCTGACCTGGCGCGTGTGGGTGGCAAATACTCTGACGAGTGGCACCGCCAGCATCTGATTGATCCAAAATCTTTGGTTCCTGAGTCAGTCATGCCGCGCTACCCCTGGTTGGAAACCGACATGGTTGATGCATCAGGCACTGAAGCCAAGATGCGGGCACTGTCAATGGTTGGTGTTCCTTACACCGATGCTGACTTTGCCGGGGCTGCCCAGGCGGTACAGGGCAAAACAGAGATGGAAGCTATGATTGCCTACCTGCAAGTACTGGGCACTATGGTTAACTTCCAAGAAGGTAAGGACTATCGAAAATGATTAGCGACTACTTTCACAGTGATTGGGCCGCGATGACCGCCACCGACTGGTGGGGACTCTTCGTAACGTTCGCAATCTTCTTCTGCATGGTTGGACTCTACTACCTGGTGTTCAAACCAAGTAACAAGGCCAAGCTGGAGCAGCATCGCGACTTTGTCCTGAGAGAAGATTCACAGAATTGGGAGAAGTAACCATGAGCAATCATAATAAACCAGGCCAAGCGCCTGATACGGGGCATGAGTGGGATGGCATTAAAGAGTTAACCAACCCACCACCCAAATGGTGGACCATCTGTTTTTACCTGAGCTTACTCTGGTGTCTGGTCTATGTTGTCCTCTATCCCGCCATTCCGCTAGTAAACGGGGCAAGCAAAGGAGTACTCGGCTGGACATCTATTGGCGAGTTAAAAGCAGAGGTTGAAAAATATGACAGTCAGCGTGCCCCTTATATGGCTAAGCTGGAAAAAATGAGTGCGCAGGAGATCCTGGCTGACCAGGAAATGCTGAACTTTGCCAACTCATATACCAATGCCATATTTGGTGATTATTGTGCCGCCTGTCATGGTCGCAGCGCACAGGGGGCGGAAGGTCGCTTCCCTAGCCTGCTCGATGATGACTGGCTCTATGGCGGCACGGTCGAAGCTATTGAAGAGACCATCGCCTATGGCCGTGAAGGCAACATGTTTGCATTCAAGGGAGAAATTCCTGATGCCGACATTGCCAAACTAGCTGACTTTAGCATTGCTCTGTCGCAAGGCAACAAAGGTGATGCCGCCAGCTGGGCTTTGTATGAAGAAACCGGCTGTGGACAGTGCCATGGTGAAGACGCCAAGGGTAATACCGATGCCGGCTCTGCCAACTTGACAGACAGCGTCTGGCGCTTTGGTAGTTCACGTGATGAAGTCATCCGCACCATTAGCTCTGGTGTTAACCAGGAAGATGTTGAAGGCTCACACAACGCCATCATGCCTGCTTTTGATGAGCGTCTGTCTGAAAACGACATCAAGCTACTAACCGTACGTGTCTGGTCACTGGGTGGTGGTCAGAAATAAACCTCAGCCTGGTCAGGGGGCAACCCCTGACCAAACCCCAGAATATATCAGGAGGTAAAAATGGATAGTGTTGCAATTGGAGCGATTCTTACCGTAGTCGGCTCTGTCATCGTATTCGGCTTTCTTGCGTTGAAAATACGCAATTTGATGAATCAAAAACCAGACGAATAGTTTTTTTATTTTCTATATGACGGGGGCCCTGCCCCCGTTAATAGTATCCAGCGAAAACAAGCATTCAAAATACATCTATATTGATATAATATTTTATTAAGTCACATTAATAGGTACCTCGCAGACATTCCACTCACCTGCTCAAGCATAAGAAATCTGGCCATGGATAAAAACTCAGAAAAAATAAACCAACAAAATGTCCAGAAAGTTTACGATGAAGTGGCCTATGTTCACATCAACACTGGTGGCGAAACCATCCATGCCAAACGCATGCCTGGCCGTTTCAGGACACTCAAATGGATCACCATGTCGACCTGGCTGGTCTTCTTCTTCGGCCCTTATATCCGCTGGAATGGTAACCAGGCTATATTATTAGATATACCTAACCGCCAGTTTCATATGTTCTCACTCACCATCCATCCGCAAGATGTATGGTTGTTATCGCTGATTCTAATTCTCATGGCGATGGTGCTATTCGGCGTCACCGCCATAGCCGGCCGTGTCTTCTGTGGTTACTTTTGCTTTCAAACTATCTGGACCGATATCTTCACCTGGATTGAAGAAAAAATAGAAGGCAATCCAGCCCAACGCCGCAAGCTGGATAAAGCCGCACTAAATTTTGACAAGGCCAGGAAAAAGATTATAAAACACAGCCTCTGGTTGGCCATTTCAGTGCTAACCGGTGTCACCTTTGCCGCCTATTTCACTGATGCCTTTCAGCTCTGGCATGACTACTTCACACTGCAAGCCAACATGATCGCCTATATCGTGTTGGGACTGTTTATCCTCGGCACCTATTTTCTGGCCGGCTACCTGCGTGAACAGACCTGCTTCTGGCTTTGCCCCTACGCCCGTATTCAGGGAGTGATGTATGACAAAGACACCATCCTGCCCACCTATGACCTGAATCGTGGTGAACCACGAGGCAAACTCAAAGCAGACAGCAACACTGGTGACTGCATCGACTGCCGCATGTGTGTCGCCGTCTGCCCCACAGGCATAGATATTCGCGACGGCCAGCAGGAAGGTTGCATCACCTGTGGTTTGTGCCTGGATGCTTGCGACAGCATCATGGAGAAAGTCGATCGTCCCACCGGATTGATTCGTTACGCCTCATACAAAGAGATGGCAGGCAGCATCATCCCACCTCTGTTTAAACGACCACGGGTGATTGTCTACATCAGCATCATGCTGCTTTCTTTATCGGGCATTATTTACGGCCTCGGCAACATTGCCGCCGTCGACTGGCACATCCTTCATCAACGCCAACCACTCTTCACCATGATGTCTGATGGCACGGTACAAAATAAATACACCTTCAAGATCCTCAACAAGACTAAGGCAGATATGAACGTCAGCATCACCACTGAAGGGCTTGACGATGTCACGTTAACAGGTCTTTCAGAAAGCATGGTTTTAAAGGCTGACAAACTGGTGCCCTTCAGCGTCTTCCTGCGTACCGATCCTGCTACTCTGGCAGAAGAACGCACCACGATTAGCTTTGTCATGAAGAACCTGGATCAACCCGACATGGTATTCAGGACCGATAGCGTCGTGATCAGGCCAGCACGCTAAAGGCAACAAACCAGGCTGGAATAAAATCATATGAATAATAAAATAAAACTGCTTTACGTCATCCTGATAGCGCTTGTTTTCTTCACCCTTTGGCCCAGTGAAAAAACCAATCATGAAAGACAATCAGGCATCAAAGTCTGGAATGCTCACATTGATAATAATGGTCAACTGAATGTACTCGACGTGGTGCTTGGCAAGTCGACCCTTAAACAGGCTGAAACGATCTTACGCAGCCAAAGTGAACGCGCCCTGTTCATCAAGCTAACAGATGAAGAGCTGCAGGATGAAACACTCGAGGCCTACTTCCCTACCTCGCCGGATCGCTCCAAGCTAATCATCGAACTTGATGCACCCGCCGATTTGCTCGAACGGATCAAAAAACAGGCTTACAAAACCATGGTTTTCCCATCGGGCAATGCCAAGGTTGAGATCTCCCCTGCGGACATGCCCGATATAGAACAACTGCTGGCCAAATCCATCACCTATATCCCTCCTGTCAAGCTGGAGGTGGATGTCATCGAGAAACAGTTTGGTAAAGCCGAGCAACAGATTCGCGATGTCGATGGCAATCTGCATTTGCTCTACCCTGCTCTGGGCCTGGATGCTGTCTTACCAGCATCTGACAAAAACATGTTTCAGTTTGTGCCACCAGAACAATTTAATCGCCTGACCAGGCTGATCAACACAAGCACCACAGCTGAACAATGACCGAACTGATCGCCGCCAGTTTTGCGATCGGTTTTCTCGGCAGCCTGCACTGCGTCGGCATGTGCGGCGGCCTGGTCAGTGCCATGACCATGACCCGCAGCAACACCTGGTGGCCCGGTGTCATCGCCTATCAACTGGGACGCATCACCACCTATACCGCACTTGGCCTGATCGCCGGCCTGATCGGCAGCCTGTTTGCCAACGATGGTTGGCTTAACCAGGCCCAAAATCTGCTCAGCATCGTCGCCGGGCTGTTGATCATCACCCTGGCATTGCACATCGCTGGCTGGCTGCCTGATCCCTTCTCACGCTTGAGCAAACGCATTTCAGAGCTCACCGGCATGGCCAGTTTCATCAAAGCTGCCGCCACACAAGACTCAACCACACCCTGGTACAGTGTTGGCCTGCTCAACGGCCTGCTGCCCTGCGGCCTGGTCTATGCCGGTATCGGCCTCAGCCTGACCACACACGCCGCCTGGCAGGGTGCAATGGCCATGTTCAGCTTTGGCCTTGGCACGGTGCCGGCCATGCTGGCTGTCCCGGCGCTGATGCGCGCCATCAGTCCGACCATGCGCAGCCGCCTACTCAAGGTGGGTGCCCTGCTACTGATTGTCATTGGCGCCATCACCCTTGCGCGAGGCACGGCCATCGGCCAACATGAACACGGCGATCACAAACAGCAACACCACAACCTGAATATGGATGACATATCAGCACTTGATGCAGATAGCTTTTGCCTGACAAAACCAACAGTGCTCAACCAGACCATAGATTAAAAGGAATAGCGACACACCAGCCCTATCATGAGCAACCAACCACAGGACGGTACATGGCAGCCCTTCCAGGAGCATATCTACGCTGCTGTCTTCGTCCATGAAAACCAGGCTGTCCGCACTATCGAATATCTCATCCAGAACGACTTCTTGATGGACAGAATCTCCATCCTCGGTCGTTGCCTGTCCAAAGGTGATGACGTGCTCGGCATCTACTATCCCTCGCCCAAGCAGCGCATGAAGGTCTGGGGCATACGTGGAGTACTTATTGGTGCCTTGTGGGGACTGATTGCCAGCCTCATCAGCATGGTCGGCTCACTCGAAGGCAGTCAGCAGGTAGGACTGATTCAAACTTTTATATGGACCATGAGCTACAGCGCCATTGTTGGTGGTGTCATGGCTGCCGCCGCGGCCTTTTCGCAAATTGCCAACATGTTGCACCGCATGGGCATCCCGCAAGACCAACTCAAACAACTGGAAGCCGCCATCAAGGCCGATAAATACGTCATACTGTTGCTCGGCTCACGCGAAGAGCTAGAACCCTTTCGTTATAGAATTGAGCACAGTGGCGCAGAGCTATTTCTGGAATTCGCCAAGGACAAGCTGGAACTATAAAATGGACAATGTAATGTGGGCGATTGCCCTATTAGAACTTGGCTTACTAGCCCTGGTGGTTGGGATTGTGGTCTGGGCAATCCGTAAAAAGAAGCCTGAGACATCGATTCCCAACGATAAGACAGACCCAGATTAGGACTTAATTCCGACCTATCACTGCTAATTAGTTATGCCCCGCACTACCACTTTTCTTAAGTTTTTTCAGTCAAATCAGGCCAAAAACAAATAAATTAGTCAATATTTGTTTATTTATCATAGAAGAAGGCATTAACTTAGCACGGTTTTAAGATATAATGCCCCTCTCAAAAATACACCCCCCCGAAGAATTTAGGAGAGATATGTGGATCAAGCGGAACTAGAGCTTCAGTTAAAGGTTTGGAAAGACCTAGCAATAAGTAAACAAATTTTGATGAGCGCAGCGACTGACGCCCTTGGCTTAGATCCCGATTGCACTCCTGAAAAGCTCAAGGAAGCGCTTGATAAGACCATCAAACAGGGCATTAATGCCGACATTATCGTTAGCGAAGCTCGCGAAAAAGCTAACCAGGCTGAAGCGGTTATGGAAAAGAAAATGGCCGCCAATGACAAGGCCCTTGCTGCTGCCGAGGCAATCAAAGCTGGCGCCATGGCTTCGCAACAAAAATCAGAGCAAGACATGGCTGTAGAACGTGCTGCTCACATCCAGGAAATGAAAAAAATCAAGGCTCAGATTTCTGACAAAGAAAGCGCCCTTAAGGCTGTCAAAAAAGCTTTGGGGGATTCGCCTGAGAATGTACTCAAAAAACTCAAGACACTTAAAAAGCAAAAAGATGACGAAGCCGCTACCCGTAAATTGGTAGAGGCCAGTGTTACCACCCTGCGTAAAGAAAAACGTAAACTTGAGCAGAGTGTCACCGAGATGAAGGACGCGCTTGAAAATGGTAAGAAGCTGGCTGAGCAATACCGTGAACTGCATGCCAAAGCGAGCGAAGAAATGTCTGACATCGCGGCAATGGACGAGTCATTACTGGAAAGCATAGAAAAGGCCGTCGAAGCAGCTGAAAAGATATTATCTGCCGCTTAATTCTAAATTTATATAAATAAAAAAGGCAGCTATAAGCTGCCTTTTTTATTTTCTGCCCTAACATCATAATCAATAATAGCCTACTAGCTCGCAGTAGCCGCGTCTTCCAACTCCCGCTCAAGCGCTTTAACTTCTTCTTCAGATCCAAAACGACGCCTAGCCCAATCTGGTACAAACCCTTGCCCAGCATGATTCAGCGTTTCTGATTCAATAATCGTCAGGGCTAACACCAGCACCATCATCGGCAATAGGCCAAGCCCACCAACCAAGGCAAACATCAGCTCTTTCATGGCACCGGCATAGGTATAAAACAACCAGGCAAGAGATGCGGCAGTCGCCAGAGTCGCATAACCAATCAAAAATATTTTTGTTCGGCGCATGACGATAGCCCAATGAGCCCGCACCAACAGAGATGGATGCTGGGCCAGTTTACTGCCACGAATCAGGGTATAGGCAATAATCAAAAATGAGATCGCCGGAATCAACAGCGTCAGCAAAGGATTGGACATGGCTATGCTGACGGTAATAACCGTCATCAATACATGATTGCCAATGCTATTAAACAAAAACAGCTGATGCGGCAGCTGGGCAAGGCGTAACTCTGCAGGATCATGTGAAACTTCATGTGCTGGTGTATTGGACATAGAACCTCACTTCTTAAACGTCATCATTCTCTGAATAAACTAATCTTCTTTTTTATCTGCCGGTTTTTCTGCCCCAGTTTTTGGCAACAATGGATCGTCATCATCAAGAATCCTATGCGCTGGGCCTTCCATATCATCATATTGACCGCTGCGAGCCGCCCAGAAGAAAACCACTACACTCACCAGCGCAAGCAACAACATGGCTGGCACAAGGCCGTAAATAGTATCCACTATCACATCCTCCTAATTGTTTGGGCGACACAGGCGCCGGATACGCAAAGCATTGCCAATCACTGCAAGTGAACTTAGAGGCATAGCAATTGCTGCAAATACTGGGGTCAACATGGCCGCCATGGCCAACGGTACCAAAACCAAGTTGTAGCCCAGTGATAATTTGATATTTTGTCGAATAATCCTGAGTGTCTGATGCGACAGATCTATGCCAAACAAGACCCGTTGCAGGGCGTTATCCATCAACACAAAGTCGGCGCAGTCCATGGACACATCGGTACCACCACCCATGGCAATACCAACATCGGCGCGGGCCAGTGCCGGGGCATCGTTAACACCATCGCCAATCATCACCACCCTTTCACCCTTGGCCTGAAGCTCGGCAATCACCTGCCCTTTATGTTGTGGCAGTACCTCGGCAATCACCGCCATGCCACCCAACTCGCTGGCCACCTTATTGGCTGCCGCTTGGCTGTCACCGGTTAACAGAGTCAAACCTATGCCTCGCTGGCGTAGCTCTGCAACCAGACTGCTTGCCTCTGCTCTAATCTGATCTTGCACGGCAATCAGCGCCGCCACCTGACCATTTATAGCAACCAACACTGCAACACCACCATCTGCCTGTACCCTATTCTGAATATCAAGCAACGCTGACGGCAGACTCAATTGTTGTTGCTCCAGCAGCGCACGATTACCTACCAGCAGTTTATGGCCATCAACAACCACCTCAAGGCCTAGTCCCGGGATGCTTTGAAAAGTCTCGACCTGAACACTATTAAGGTCACTGCCCTGTTGTTTGGCATAGCTCACAATCGCCCTGGCAATGTGATGCTCAGAACGTGATTCAGCCGCTGCCACCAGAGCCAAAATCTTTTCTTCCGATAATGCCTGCGCAGGATTGATATGTAGTGCGCTCACAGACAGCTGCCCTTCGGTGAGCGTGCCGGTTTTATCAAATACTACATGGGTGATGTTGGCCAGCGCTTCAATTGCCGCACCGTTTTTAATCAACAGGCCATGTTTGGAACCATGACCCACACTCACCGCTATCCCCATCGGGGTTGCCAGGCCAAAGGCACAGGGACAGGTGATGATTAACACCGAGGTGGCCGCAAGCAAGGCGGTGTCGAAATCTTGCCGCAACCAAAAGAAAAAACTGACCGTCGCCAGGCCGATAGTGGTGGCGACAAACCAGGGCACGATTCTATCGGCCAAACATTGGATCGGTGCCTTGGAGCCCTGGG
This sequence comes from uncultured Chromatiaceae bacterium, assembly GCA_947259785.1. Taxonomy (GTDB): domain Bacteria; phylum Pseudomonadota; class Gammaproteobacteria; order Tenderiales; family Tenderiaceae; genus Tenderia. The sequence continues at coordinate 26,706 of CAMYNQ010000016.1, forward strand.
CCGACTCAACCATGTGGATGATCTTGGCCAGGGCGGTATCCTTGCCCAGCTGTTCCACCTGCACCACCAGGGCACCCTGACCGTTCACCGTCCCTGCCACCACCCTGTCGTCAACATTCTTGACCACAGGTTGGGACTCACCGGTAAGCATGGCCTCGCTAATATCAGAATGGCCCTCAATCACCCGGCCATCGACCGGGATCTTGTCACCCGGCCGCACCAATACCTGATCAACCAACCTCAGCGCACGAACACTGACCAACTCAGTTTCGCCGTCAAGCAAACGCAGCGCACTACGTGGCTGCAACTCCATCAGACGATTAGTAGCCGAGCTGGCATTGCGGCGTGAGATACCTTCCAAATAGCGGCCAACCAGAATAATAAATAGAAAGGTGACGACCGTATCGAAATAGACCTCGCCTGAACCAGACAAAGTAATCCAGACCGAATAGGCATAGGTGGCCAGTGCGCCAATGGCCACTGGCAGATCCATACTCAACTGGCCATTTATGAGACCACGAATACCAGAACGAATAATCGGCCAACCGGAATAGACTAACACCGGCGTCGCAATCAGTAGGCTTATCCAGTGAAAAAAGTGTTTATGCTCAGGATCGATAGCAGAGGCCGATGTGGCGCCGGCAAACAGGGCGATGGAAATCCACATGATGTTCATCACCCCAAAACCGGCAAAGGCCATGCGATACAACAATGCCTTGTGTCGTTTTGCTGCAACACCCTCAGCCGCTTCCTGATTATAAGGCACGGCCTTGTAACCGATCTGGGCCAGGCGTTTTAGTACCGCTGACAACAACACCTGGTCACGATTCCAACGCAACTGCAGGCGATGATGGGCCATGTTGACATTGGCGGTCAGTACGCCATTTAAATCAGCCAGGCCATGCTCGATTAACCAAACACAGGCGGCACAGTGAATGCCTTCGACGAGTAGTGTTGTCTCACTAATTTTATGTTGGGGATTGTCCTGCGTGGTGACGAACTCGGCCTGAACATCGTTAAGGTCGTATTGCTCCAGATTCTTGTCAATATCCGGCGGCGGCGCCAGGGCATCATTGTTTTTCAGCTTGTCATAAAAACCATCCAGACCGGACTCGTGAATGGCCTGACACACCAGCATGCAACCGGAGCAACAAAAATTGCGATTATGACCCTGGATAACAGAGCGTTGCAGGACTGCCTGCTCGATTGGCAGTCCACAATGAAAACAAGCGTCGGAGCTGTCAGACATACCGCTTAAAACAACCCCCGGTCAGACTTACTTTTTAACAAAAATCCGTTTGGCGATATCGAGCTGATCTTCGCCTTGCTTGACAGTGACGATCAAATCCCAGTTTCCCGGCAGGCTGAAATCCACTTCGGCAGCATAATAACCAGCCCCCATATCACGCATGGCAACGGCAAAATCATGACCATTCTCGACAGGGCGAAAAGCGGCAAATTCAGCCTCTGCAGCGGTGATCGGCTGCCCATCACGGTCAACAGCTCTTACCAGATACGACTCACTATGATTGATTGCTGGTGCCTTGGGCAAATCGAGGATCAAATCCCAACCCAAACGCTGTGCTGCTTGTTCTTCTTGAGCCTGATTGTACAAATAGGCCTTACCCTTATCGTAATAGTCAGCAACCACTAGCCCGGGGGGTGACGTAAATGCGATTGTAATCAGAGTGCCGTTTACCAGCAATGTCACTGCCATAATGCCTGCCAGCAACCAGACCCAGGGGTTTTGCCACGCTGATTCCTGTTTAACGATCTTTGCCATTATAATCACCTACAGTTTATAAGCCCTTTGCACATATTAGCAGCTGATTAAAGTAAAACCAATATATCTTTTATTTCGATGTCCCTATATTTAAGAAATAAAATCAAGACCATTGCTCAAAACAGTCACGCCCCATTGTTTTTAATTGGTTTTTAGGAATAGATAAAATTAGACCAGGGAACCGGTAGTGCCTGATAGAGAAACCATCTCAATAGCAAACGCAGCCAAACTCTATCTCTTGAAACTACCGACGTTACCTGCCTCAAGCCCAGGTAATTCAAGCATACACGAACATTCTTTGAGGCTAATAAACTGGCTCAAACAGATTTAGTGAGACTAGGTAATATATTGGAATTGAACCCGCTGGGTCACGGAACAGAGAATTTCATAAGGGATGGTCGTAGCCGACTGGGCGATCTCTTCCACCGGCATGCTCTCACCCCACAAGAGCACAGGATCGCCGACCTCGGCATCGGGCTGCTGGCGCAGATCGACACAGATGGTATCCATCGATACCCGGCCTAGCAATGGTGTTGGAATACCGTTGACCATCACCAGCGTACCAGGCACAGCATGGCGCGGATAACCATCACCGTAGCCACAAGAGACGACCCCGATCGGCATATTCTCAGGGCAACGCCAACTGGCACCATAACCAATCGCATCACCTTGCTTGAAGTGACTAACGGCAATCAAACGCGACGTCAGCGACATGACCAGCTCAAGCCCCTCGTCTACCCCCCAACCATCAAGGAAGGGCGACACACCATAAAGCATAATGCCTGGGCGAACCCAATCACTGTGCGTTTGCGGCCAACCCAGAATACCGGCCGAATTGGCAATACTGGTTTCAGCCTGTATGCCCGCAGTCGCTCGCTTGAAAACATCCAACTGTTGTTGAGTTTGGTCGCTGCATCGGTCATCAGCACTGGCCAGGTGGGTCATCAAACGCAGCGTCGAAACAGATTCAATTTTCTGTAACACTTTCCAACATGCCGGCACGGTCTCCGGCGCGACCCCCATGCGGTGCATGCCTGAATCAATCTTGAGCCAGACCTGAATAGGTTTTTCTAATTGATTCCGTCGCAACAACTCAATCTGTGATGGTTGATGCACCACAGCCTGCAGATCATAGTGAGCAAAATCTTTTAATTCAGCTGAATTACTAAAGCCTTCCAGAACAGCAATCTCGTTGTTGATTCCAGCCTGGCGCAGCTGCACTGCCTCGTGAAGACGCGCCACGGCAAAGGCATCTGCTGCAGCCAGGGCCTTGGCAACCTGTAACATGCCGTGACCATAGGCATTAGCCTTGATGACGGCCATGACTTTTGAATTAGAAGCAATCTTGCGCACCCGCGCAAGATTATGGGTCAATGCCGTTAAATTGATATGCGCCTCAACGGCGGGGATCATTCATACCCCCCATCGCCATAACCGCCATCAAAAGTGAAATTTTCAAAGCGGGTGTATTTACCCAGGAAGGTCAAACGCACTGAGCCAATCGGCCCATTACGTTGTTTACGGATCAGAATTTCTGCGGTGCCCTTATCAGGACTCTCTTCGTTGTAGACCTCATCACGATAGATAAAAATGATAACGTCGGCATCCTGCTCGATCGCACCCGACTCACGCAGATCCGACATAACTGGGCGTTTGTCCGGGCGTTGCTCAAGGCTACGATTAAGCTGCGATAAGGCAATCACCGGCACATTCAATTCTTTGGCCAAGCCTTTAAGTGAACGCGAAATTTCTGATATTTCAGCGGTACGATTTTCCTTAAAACCCGGCACCTGCATCAACTGTAGATAATCGATTACCACCAAGCCAAGCGGGCCATGCTCACGCGTCAGACGCCGACAACGGGCGCGTAGCTCATTCGGAGACAGGCCACCCGTATCATCTATGAAGAGTGGTTTTTCCTGTAACAGGCCAATCGCCGAGGTCAACCGCGGCCAATCGTCATCGCCCAACTTGCCGCTTCGCACCTTGTTTTGATCGATACGTCCAAGCGATGAAATCATACGCATGGCCAATGAATCGGCCGGCATTTCCATACTGAATACCGCCACTGGCTTATCGCAGGTCATCGCTGCATGCTCGGCAATATTCATGGAGAAAGTGGTCTTACCCATGGATGGACGACCGGCAACGATGATCAAATCACCTTCCTGTAGGCCAGAGGTCATATCATCCAGGTCGTGATAACCCGTCGGCAAGCCAGTGATGGAACCATCTTGATTAAACAGCTGATCGATACGATCAACCACATTCACCAAGACATCCTTAATCGCCTCAAAACCGCCTTTCTGGTTGGCACCCTTCTCGGCAATCTCAAACACCATGCGTTCGGCATCGTCAAGCAACTCATTGCTATTGCGGCCTTCAGTATTAAAGCCACTATCGCTAATTTTAGTGCCAACGCCAATAAGAGAACGTAAGACAGAACGTTCACTGACAATCTTGGCATAGGCCTTGATATTGGCTGCACTTGGGGTGTTATTGGCCAGCATGCCCAGATACGACAGGCCTCCGGCATTGTCCTGCTCGTTATTATTCTCCAACCACTCAGACAGGGTCACCACGTCGAACGGCGTGCTGCTTTCGGATAGATTACGGATCGCACGAAAGATCAGACGATGATCCTTGCGATAGAAATCATCTTCAACAACAATTTCACTAACCTGATCCCAGGTACTGTTATCCAACATCAGGCCACCGAGCAAGGATTGCTCAGCCTCAATCGAATGGGGCGGGACTTTTAGCGCCTCTAAGACTTCATCTTGCGCGTATGGCATTGGGGAAAATTCAGGCATTTTGCTATTCAACAACTGTGATCAGAACTCAGTAACAATGCGACATGTCAGGGGAAAAGACAAGCCTAAAAAAAGGCCGGTGGACAGAATGTCCACCGGCCTTAAACCACTTACTTTGGCTAAATCTTAAGCCTCAGCAACGATCTTGACCTTAACAGTCGCGCTTACGTCAGTATGAAGCTGCAGTTCAACGTCGTACTCACCTAAATTGCGCAATGCACCCTCAGGCAAACGAACTTCCTGTTTGGTCACTTCAGTACCTGCTGCTGAAACTGCTTTCGCGATATCAGCCGTACCAACAGAACCGAACAATTTACCTTCATCACCAGCTTTACTGGCGATCTCAACAGTCGTACCGTTGATCTTTTCCGCACGCGCTTCGGCAGCAGCCAAAACATCTGCAGCCGCTTTTTCAAGCTCTGCACGACGTGCTTCAAAGTGGGCCTTGTTGTCCGGTGTTGCCATAACAGCCTTACCGTTAGGAATCAGGAAATTGCGACCATAACCTGGACGAACATTGACCTGATCACCCAGGTTGCCCAAGTTTGTTACCTTATCCAACAAGATTACTTGCATCTTACACCTCTGCTTAATTATTCAAGCTAACTTACTAAAAAAATACGTTTATCGGTTTTACTACTTAGCAACCGGCAAACGCCTCCTAAAATCCAACCAACTATCGGCAAAACCTGCACTGGCCAGGGCCATCATCATGTGCGGAGGCATAATAAACATCAGCACATAAATACTTACCAACCAGGCCGGGTGTTTACCTGATCTCGCCACCAGGGCGTGTATCAGAGCCAGGCCAACAATACTGTAGACCACCACCACGATAATCATGATGTCACCAGCAAAATTACTGATCACACCTAGGTCGAACAGATTAACTGACAAAATCACCAGCACAGTAAACGCGGCAATCTTGCTCTGACGCAGTCCGTAAAACTCCTGTTGGAAACCTCCAGGGTTAAACAATAACGACTGCCACCAGCGTGCCAGCATCATGCTCAACACCAGCCCCATCACCAGAGCGGCTGCCAACATGCCTGTCATCCACTCGGCCATCACCGGAATCTGTTGCTCAATCTGTCCCAGCTCGGCCATGCCACCCTGAGAAGTCATCAGCTCCAGCATCTTGCCTAGAGCCATCTGCCAAAATTGCAACGGTTCACCGATGAGCAGATAAAACAGCGTAATACCGGCAATTCCCAGTGCCGCTGCAGCATCCAGCACCATAGACCAGGAGCTGCTACTACGTAAAACCAAAGCTAAAACCAGCAACGGCAGCCACAATAACAGGGCAAACATCATCCCTAGAACCATGGTGCCAAAGACAAAGTACATAAAAATGCTGGCCACCAAACTGGCACCTAGCATAACCATTAAACCCTGTTTGGCTCCGTGGCGCAGTGTCACCAAGGCAACTGCCGCACCACTCAACACACTAACCATCCCCAATACGGGAATTAACGAGACCAAGGCCAGCGCCGCTGTTACCAGCACTGCCTGAACAGGACCACGCATAATGTAAGTCGCTAGCGCACGCATGTTGGTAACCCTGGCCCTGTCTCTAATAAAACAAATGCCGACCTACGGCCGGCATAAAACTTAACTTTCGTGCGCGTCGCTGTATGGCAACAGTGCAACGTAACGAGCACGTTTAATGGCAGTAGACAGCTGACGCTGGTACTTAGCCTTAGTGCCAGTGATACGACTGGGAACGATCTTGCCAGTCTCTGTAACGTAGGCTTTTAAGGTATTCAGATCTTTGTAATCGATCTCTTTGGTGCCTTCTGCAGTAAAACGGCAGAACTTACGAC
>CAMYNQ010000017.1 GCA_947259785.1 uncultured Chromatiaceae bacterium
CAATGACTGCCATGCCCAGGCCAATAGCCGTTTCCACTCGCTTGGATACAGCCAGGAAGGTGCACATGCCCAGAAAGAACACCAGGATGATGTTCTCAACAAACACTGCCTTGATGAAGATATTGAGGTAGTCTTCGAGCATCGGTTAGTCCTTTTCCACCTGATAACTCTTCCAGGTGCGCAAGGCCCAGATCAGCAAACCGATGATAAAAAAGGCGCTGGGTGCCAATACCATCATGCCGTTTGGGTAATACCAACCGCCTTCAAACACCGAGGGCATGAGGCTGTAACCCAACAACCTACCGGTGCCCAGGAGTTCACGAATGGCCGCGACGATGATTAATACAACGCTATATCCTATGCCATGGCCAATACCATCCAGAAAACTCAAGCCTGGCGGATTATGCATGGCAAAGGCCTCGGCACGTCCCATGATAATGCAGTTGGTGATGATCAGCCCGACAAAAACGGACAAGGTCTTGCTCATTTCAAAGGCATAGGCTCGGATGAATTGATCTACCACAATCACCAAGGAGGCAATAATTGTCATCTGCACGATAATGCGTATGCTGGCCGGAATGTGGTGGCGGATAATACTCACTGTGGTATTGGAAAGCGTCAGCACTACAATTACCGCCATGCACATGATCAAGGCAGACTTAAGCGAGGTAGTCACTGCCAGGGCAGAACAGATTCCCAACACCTGAATGGTAATTGGGTTGGAATCAAACACCGGCTTAATCAATATGGTGCGGTGACTGTTGTTTGTAGTTGTTGTCGGCTCGCTCATAGGCGCCCCCCACTGCTGCGCACCCTGGCCAGGAAAGGGCCAAAGCCATGCTCACCCAACCAAAATTTGAGCAGATTCTCCACACCGCGATTGGTCAGGGTGGCTCCCGACAAGGCATCAACCTGATGGATTGTGCCGGGATCAGTATGATCTACACCTCCTTTTACTAACTGGATCTTGGGTCGCCCGCCTGCATCAAAGATCTTTTTGCCACGCCATTGCCGCAACCAGCGTGCGCTGTCCACTTCACCACCCAGGCCGGGGGTTTCTGCATGTTCATAAAAGCGTACACCCATCACCGTTTCAGTATCGCCCTGCAAGGCGATAAAGCCGTACAAGGTCGACCACAGGCCATAGCCATGTATTGGCAAGATAATTCTGTTCACAGCGCCATTGTCATCACGCAGCAAATAGACGGGCGCATAGTTGGCTCGCCGTTTAATGCCGGCGATATCCTGTGTCGGCGAGAGCGCGATACTCTGTTTAGGGTCTTTTTCCGCCTTGCGCAGGTCATATGATTCAGGTTGCTCTACCTGGTGAAACCTGCCTGACTCTAACTCCACCAGGCGCGTTTCCAATTGTTGTAATTGTTGCCCGACTGCCACATCTTGTCGCAGCAAATCAGCCACTTTCAGGATATTAAGATGCATGTAGTTCAGCCGGTTGGCCTGTTGCACCGGGCGCAATACGATAGTGCTGATGGTGACGACGGCTGAACAGGTCAGCGCCACCGCCAAGGCGATATAAAAAATCCTGCGCTTGGCTACATTAGCTGTCATCGCGCCGCAACCTGCGTTTAATATTGGCCTGAACCACCACATAATCAATCAGTGGTGCCACCAGATTGGCAAACAGGATCGCCAGCATGGTGCCCTCCGGATAGGCGGGGTTAACGACACGGATCAGAATCGCCAACATGCCAATCAAGATGCCATACACCCACTTGCCACTATTGGTCATGGCGGCAGAGACGGGATCGGTTGCCATGAACACCATGCCAAAGGCGAAGCCACCGATAACAAAATGCCAATGGGCGGGAAGCGAAGCGATCGGGTTAGCCTCATTGCCAAAAAGATTAAACAACATCGTAAGGCCAACCATGCCCAACAACATACCGAGCATAATGCGCCAAGAGGCAATGCGCGTATAAAGCAAAAAGGCAGCGCCGATCAATATCGCCAGGGTGGATGTTTCGCCCATGGAGCCGGGCAAAAAGCCGAGAAAGGCATCCAGCCAGCTTATGCCTGCGGCCTCTATTGCCTCGCTGCTGCTGACGATGCTTTGCTGCCAGGGTGTGGCTCCATTCATCGTCGCTGTGTCAACAGCAAGCGCCAGCGGAGTCGCACCGCTATAACCATCCACGGCCACCCACACTGCTTCACCTGACATATTGGCCGGATAGGCAAAATAGAGAAAGGCACGACCGGCCAAGGCGGGATTGATAAAGTTTCGCCCCGTACCACCAAACACCTCCTTGGCAATCACTACACCAAATGAAATGCCCAGCGCCACTTGCCACAGCGGAATGGTGGGAGGCAAGGTCAAGGCAAACAAAATGGAGGTAACGAGAAAGCCTTCATTGATCTCCTTGTTGCGCATGCTGGCAAACAGGATCTCCCAAAATCCGCCCACGATTAAGGTCACAATATATACGGGCAGAAAATAGGCCGCACCATGGACAAGGTTGTCCCAGATGCTGTCTGGCTCATAACCGGCAAATAGGAGCTGGATGAATGCTGCCCGCCAACCCTCGATGCTGACTTGCCCCATGCTTGCCAGTGCGCTATTCGCTTGCAAGCCGGTGTTATATAGCCCCATCACCGTAGCCGGCAATACAGCCAACCAGACAAAGATCATAATGCGCTTCAGGTCCATGCCGTCGCGCACATGAGTACGACCGCTATTGACGCGGCCAGGGGAGTAAAGAAACATCCACACACCGCGATAGAGTGCGCCCCATCTCTTATAAGGCCCGTCTGTTTCAAACTTGGCAGCGTGTTTTTGAAAGAAATCCTTCAACGCCATAAGCCTTAACCTTCTTTCTCGATCCGGTTGAGGCAATCCCGCAGCAGCAGGCCATAGTCATACTTGCCGGGACAGACATAGGTGCACAGCGCCAGGTCTTCTTCATCCAGCTCCAGACAACCTAAGGCCTGGGCGGTGTCGGTGTCCTTCACGATCAAGGCGCGCAATAGCTGGGTCGGCAGAATATCGAGCGGCATCACATCTTCATAGCTGCCCATTGGCACCATGGCACGATGTTCGCCATTTGTGCTGGTGGAAAATTCAAAACGCTTGCCGGATGAAAACCTGGAGCTAAAGATATTCAAAATAGAAAACTTCTCTTTGCCCGGTTGCAGCCAGGCCATGAACTCTTTTTCCCTTGACTCTTGCAACACCGACACTTGTGAGTGATAACGACCTAAGTAGGCGAGTTTATCTGCCGCCTCATGACCACATAAGACAGAGCCGGAAACAATTCGGTTTTCACCCGCCTTTAGTTCACCATGCACAAGTTCATTTATCGCAGCCCCTAAACGAACACGCAGCAAACGTGGGCGTTTTAACTGAGGCCCAGCAAGTGAAATCATGCGTTCGACAAATAGCTTTCCAGTGGTGAAAAGTTTGCCGATGGCAATGACATCTTGATAATTAATCGACCAGACCGTTTTGTTTTTACTCACCGGATCAAGCAGATGAATATGGGTGCCGGGCAGCCCGGCCGGGTGGGGACCGCAAAAGTCTTGCACAACCAGCTTATCAACATCAGGGTAAGGAATAGCACTGCCCGCTGCCTTGCAGAGATATAATCTCTCCGCCCCAAGGCGTGCCAAAACACGTATTCCATGCTCAAAATCTTGCTTGTATTCATCTATAAACACAGTTGGATCAGCCGCAAGGGGACTGCTATCCATGGCATTAATAAATATAGAGTGAGGAGAGCTGTCCGGTGGTGGCACTTTGCTGAACGGACGACTGCGAAGTGCAGTCCAAAGACCTGACTGAAACAGGTTCTGCTTCACCTGTCGCTCACTCAGTTTAGGTAGATCTGCTGAAGGATAAGACGTGAAACCGACTGCTTGTTCGTTGTCGTCTACACGAATAACAACAGACAATAACATACGTTTCTCACCACGATGGATTGCTTCAATCACACCACCAGCAGGCGCAGTAAAACTAATGCCGGGGTTCTTCTTATCGGCAAATAGAACCTGCCCGCGTTTAACTCTATCGCCCTCTTGTACCTGGAGGCTGGGGCGCGTGCCAATATAATCAGGGCCAAGCACAGCCACCGCTGATACAGGTTTTTCTTCGATCACCTGTTGCGGAATGCCTGTGATGGGTAAATCCAACCCTTTTCTAATGCGCATGGAAGTCAGCGCTGTAGACTCCTCTGATTGGTAAAAAATCCCCCGACCCTCTTGCCCTCATCAAGCTTGCCTTTCTTAATAGTAGAGTACATTAGCATGTAATTGGCAACTAGATTTCCCCCTTTCCCCACCCAATAGCAGCCCCTATATTTAGGAGTATAAAAGTTTCTGACCCACACATATTTTGTTTACCAGGCCAGTGCTTATAGAGCACACGAACACGGCATATGGGGAGGGGTAAAAGGTATGAAACAAACAATCAGCATATTTTAGAATAACTATATGCCATATCACCGCAGCCAAAGATAGCAAGCCGTTAAGAACCCAATACAATCTTGAAACAGGAACCTGGGCTTTCTATCAAAAAGGCGAAAAGAAACCTGATACATACGGCGCCTGCCACACCAGCGGATTCAAAAAAGAAGGTCATCAAAGTGGATAGGAAGGTATTAAACGAGGCAAGCGCTTGGTGGCACGCCTAGATTGCGGGAGGGTACATGCCAAGGATTCACAAGAAGGTGCTGATTCAGGCCGATCCCGAGGCTGTTTTTGATCTTCTGGCGTGCCATTCGAGGCATACACAACTCAGGCACCTATTGCCTAACGCCAATCGGCCATGGAACCACGGTGCCATTTACCATGGAATATCGCCTGCAGCACCATGCCCTGGAAAGAGTTATTGCACCCTTGGTGGAGCCTTTAATACAGAAGGTCAACAATGAGATCCTGCATGCGGTAAAGGCTCGCCTTGAGACCGAAAAATGAACCGAGTTAGCCCCGTCAGACCTCATACCGTAAGATCATTGGCCGAGCTATAGGGTAACTACTCACTTGGCGTTGTTCGATAATTACCGCCCAATCAATTGAACCACGAGGATTGTGAATTTACATCTGCGACCCACCACCAATAATACACGCTGTAATTGCTATACTAGAGAAGCCAAGAGTCAAAGAAGAAAACACCCTGCTCGACGAACTTTTGGCTTAAATATTAATGCCGAAAAGCATTCATGCGGATACTAAGGACTTTATATGGCTAAATATTTGGAGGACCAAATCAATGTCAGATCATGAAGTAGAAGAGACCTTGAGAGAACACCCAGGACAACAATCTATTGAGTGTAAAGTGTGTCTCAAAGAAGTGCCTGCCTCAGCAACCCATACCTTTGAATGCGAGGATTATGTGCTCTATTTCTGTGGTGTCGAATGTTACGATCAATGGGAACATCAGCAAGAAGGCAATGATCAGTCCAGCGAGGATAAACAATAAGGGCTATAGACTTGTTTTGTAATTAATCGATCTATGATCAACGAAATCATAAACGTTTTTTTATTGACCCCTAAAAACGCATAGTGCGTATATTGGGATACGCAATTGTTCTTGTGCCCTCTGGGCAGGCCGCCGACCTGCAAGTTTCGAAACTTGAATTCGCAGCACATTGCAGGTATTCCAAATACCTCCCCTCCTAAAGAAACATGAAAATCTGTTTCTGAGTACTTAACTCAGAAATGAACCCATTTTTAATGATTTTCATGGCAAATAAGAAAGTTACTGCTTGCCATTGTTGCCTAACTGTTTTTAATCATTATTCTAGAGAGTTTAGAAAAAACTTATTTAAAAACAAGCTATTATAAATTTATTTATAATAATTATTCTTAAACGCCCAACTAATCAAGGAGCTGTTCAAATAAGCTAGGAAACAGTCGAATGCGGTTGTTTTTAAAGGTCTTTTATTTCACCCCCTCTCTCCTCAGGCAGGCCCAGAATGATATTGGCCTCCAGTGTTAAAGAATAGTAAAGTATTGTTCACATAGCTTATACCGTTCTTCTTAGGACGGGCTTCTAATTTTAATAATGTTGTTGAGAGCCTTATGATTAAATTACGCCTTGCCAGTTTAGCTCTTCTCGCCTTTGTCCATGCTCCCGCCTTTGCAGCAACGTTCATCATCGACACAACTGATGACTTAACTGATGCCAATATTGGCAATGGAGTGTGTGAAACCATCAATGCTAATTGCTCATTACGTGCAGCGATTCAGGAGGCCAATGCGTTTTCTGGAACAGACAATCTTACAATTCCTGCTGGCACCTACGATTTAAGTCTCAGTGGCGTTGGCGAAGATGCAGCCGCGACAGGTGACTTAGATATCACAGACGACTTAACGATAAATGGCGCGGGTGCCAACCAGGTTTTCATTGATGGCATGGCTGCCGACAGGATTTTTAATATCGCGCAAGCAACAACCGTTATCATCAACGGCATCACCATTCGCAATGGTCTGGCTGACGGTATGAGCCTTAACAACAACACCGGCACAGGCGGGTTTGGTGGCGGCATTCACAGCGAAGGCTTTCTAACCATTAACGATTGCAATATTGATCGTAACAAAGCTTTTGCTGGTGGCGCAGGCATTTATGCCTTTTATCGCGGTTTTCCACTCAGTGGCTCGCTGACTGTAAACCGCAGTAATTTCACTTTTAGTGTGATCAACGGTGACCCCAGCGAAGGTGGTGCGGGTGGTTTTGGCGGACACATCTACGCTGAAGGTATACCAATTTCAATTAATGACAGTGTTTTAAAAGATAGCCGCAGTAACGTTTTTGCCGGCATGTTATCTGGCGGTGGAATTTACTACATTGACAGCACCTTTCCGCCGCAACAATCATTCGTTACTAACACGACTATTAGCAATAATCGCGTCATGTCCTTAGGCGGTGGTATACACGTTGCCATGGGTACGCTGACTATTGAAAATAGCACTATCAGTGGCAATACAGCCTATGACCAGGGTGGCGGGATAAGCATTGATAGCACCGCAAGCGTCAACATCATCAATAGCACCATCGCCTACAATTCAGCAGCCGTCGATGGTGGTATATATGATGGAAATTCCTCACAAAACGTTACGTTCAGCGATTCAATTGTCAGCAATAACATTGGTGGAAACTGCGCTACGTTATCCTCCGCTCTGCTCACTAGCGGTAGCAATATCGACAGCGATGGCAGTTGCGGTTTTGATATTTCCAACCAAGATCCGCTTTTACAACCCTTGGCAGATAACGGTGGCCCAGGTTTTACTCATGCTTTAGGTGATGGCAGTCCGGCCTTAAATTCAGCTGGCATATGCTTAACAACGGATCAACGCAGTTATCTCCGCCCTGCCAGCTTATGTGATCTTGGCGCCGTTGAAATGGAAGCCAGCGTACCAGCCGTCGCGGTGAGAACGCCAACAGAAAACAACCAAATATCGTCCGTCAGCAATCCAGACAACGAAGCACCAGTCGCTTTTGACCTACCCGCTGCCGTTGCTGCCGGCGGCATACTGCACGGCGTTATGAATGCTTATGACCCCGATGGTGACCCACTGACATATGAAATCACACAACAAGCTAACCAAGGCAACGCTGGCTTAGCAGTGCCAGGATCTAATAATGACATTCCAGGTGGTTACACCTATGCGCCGCTTGCGACCGCGACAGGCAGTGACTCATTTAAATACCGGGCCTGTGATCCAGATTTAGCATGTTCAGAAGAAAGATTCATAAATATCGCTATTACCAGTGGCACGGTTTCTGGTGAGATGAACATTGAACTCACACCTAACATAGGTAACGTCAATGACCTGCAAATTGTTTCAGAGCCCGAGCTAGCAGCAATAGCGCCAGACACCGATTACTCTTACCCTGTAGGCGCTTACTTTTTCAGCGTTGATGATATCCCTACTGCAACAAATCAAAGCGTAGTCACTATACAATTACCTGCAGAGGCAATCATTCCTGCAAATGCTGAAGTACGTAAATTAGATAACAGTGGCGTTTGGCAAACATTAAGCAATGTGGTCAGCCCCATCACTTCGAGTGCTGTCATCGACATTAACGCTAAAACAATTACGCTCACTCTGATTGACAATGATAAATTTGATTTAAACTCAGCCACGGGCGTCATCAACGACCCGGTCGCACTTGGCGTAGCAACAACCCGAGCAGTAGAGGTCTGTGTTGCAGGTTCTTGGCATAACACAAGCGAATGTATTCAGGCCTCACCCGGCTACTATGTCGCTGAAGCTGGAGCATCGAGTCAAACCTTATGTGCCGCAGGATCATACTCAAACTCGGCTGGAGCAACAGCATGCACACTTGCCCCACCTGGCTATTTCGTCGCGAATACTGGCTCAATAGAACAAACTGCTTGTCCAATCGGATATTTTTCTGACACTGAATCAGCAACGGTTTGTATAGCTGCCCCCATCGGTAGTTATGTCGATACAACAACCGCCACAAACGCGCTAAGCTGCCCAAGCGGCACGACGACAGCATCTACCGCATCCACAAGTGTCGATGCATGCAGCATCTCTACTACTCCAGACAATATCTCTGCTACCTCAGACGATGTCTCTACCACCTCAGACAGCGCCTCTACCACCACAAACAACGGCGCAGGAGCAGTTGGCGCTTGGTTGTTAATTGTCTTATTAGGTAATGCGCTTATGCGTCGAAAATTGATACGGCGATCAGTTTGAGATTACTGCCGTAGCACTGAAAGGTTTTAATCGCTATTTCAAACACACGCTTAAAGGGTTGTGCCGGTATTTGATTGCTGATGCTGGCAGGCTGCTTTCGGGCATTCCAGGCAAATGGGTATTCGAGCGAAATGATACCTTAGGACACACGACACTCTATTATTTTCTGCCTCAGAATAGCCGCAAAAATATAGAACTATGGATACACAAATCAGTTATCTGGCCGATCTGTAATATGTCCCAGATCTAATTCAGACTACGACAACTTAGGCATTCGCTAACCATTTGCAATCATACTCAGCAATTTGTTGGCGGATGTGATCAATGGCAGAGTTGGTCAGCACGCTACGCGTTTCGTCTCTTAATTCACCACCCAATTTTTGAGCCAGCTGTTGGGCAGTATCTAGCATCGCATCAAAACCAGACAAACCATCCGCCTGTGGATTAGGCATTTGTATAAAAAGGCTTACACCAGGTGTCGAAATAGCGTCTATATTATCAAGTTCAAAGACACCGGGTTTCACCATATTAGCCAGACTAAAAGCAGAACCACTATCCATTTGATAATGAAAAATTTGCATATCACCATGTTGCATTCCACTACTCTGAATCGCATCCACCAATGCTTGACCAACAAAGAACCTACCTTGTTTCGCCATGACATTGAGCACCACCACTTTGTCTGGCGCACCTGTTTTATAGGTCTTTTTACTGGTCTCTACAATTTCAGGCTCTACGTCGCTCTTAGTATCACCGCGTAATTTTTCAAGTATGGAGCGGGCTCGCCCAGTCACTGAATCAGACTGGATTGGCTGTTCATCGCGTTCATCTTCAACATGCATATCTAGCGTCTCTGCAACAGGCGCACGCTCTGACTCTCTCACCAAATTATCAAATCTCTGATAGCCAGATTCAGGCTGATTATCAAGATCAGCTACAGCGGAGCCAGAGACCACCGTATCAATATCATGATCATCTTTTGAAAACAAAACACTGTGATCAATTTCATCCCAGCTATGACACCGTTTGCTACGCATCCTTGCGATTCCGGCAAGAATCATTACTACACCGATAACAATAAGTACTATTAGTAAAGAATCCATCTATACAATCCGTTCTATAAAGTCTTTAGCCTAACCTACCATCTGCACTGCTTCATCAACATCAACCGCAACCATGCGCGAAACCCCTGGCTCATGCATGGTGACACCCGTGAGTTGATCAGACATTTCCATGGTCGTTTTGTTATGCGTGATAAAGATAAACTGCACCTTCTCTGACATCTCTTTTACCATCTTACAAAAACGACCAACATTGGCCTCATCAAGTGGTGCATCAACTTCATCCAACATGCAGAACGGCGCCGGATTTAACTGGAAGATCGAGAACACCAGCGCCACCGCAGTCAGCGCTTTCTCACCACCAGAGAGCAGGTGAATGCTTGAATTACGCTTGCCTGGTGGCCGTGCCATCACCGCCACACCAGTATCAAGCAGATCTTCACCAGTGAGTTCAAGATAGGCATGACCACCACCGAACAGGCGTGGGAACAGCTCTTTAACACCAGCGTTGACCTTGTCATAGGTATCCTTGAATCGAGTCCGAGTCTCTTTATCAATCTTGCGAATCGCATTTTCGAGCGTGTTTAGTGCATCGGTAAGATCTGCATTTTGTTTATCCAAATAGGTCTTACGCTCCGACTGCTCTTCAAACTCTTCAATCGCTGCAAGATTGATAGCCCCCAGGCGCTGAATGCGTTGACCAATCTCGCTGACCTGCTGCTGCCACCTAGCTTCGCTGGCATCATCCGGCAATTGCAGCAACACCTCCTCCATTACCAGGCCGGTCTCAGCAAACTGTTCCTCAACTGTCTGGCAACGGACTCTGAACTCCTGACTGCTCATGCGCTGTTTTTCAAGATCTGAACGAATCAGCTGAGATTTCTGCTCGGCCTGGTTGCGTTCATCATTCAGTTCACGCATGGCATGATCAAGTGCTTCAACTGCACGACGAGCCAGCTGCAACTCTTCTTCAACCGCAAGCCGATTCGCCAATAGCTCTTCCAGCTCGATATTCATTTCTTCAAGCGGATTGGCCTCGCCCTGTAGCTGGTTCTTTAACTCATCACGTCGTCTATCCAAATGACTTAGCTGACCCTGCATACGTTCAAGACGCTGCTGCGTTCCGTCCAACTGGGCACGAATCGATTGCAGTTTCAGGGCAATTTCATGGGCGCGTTCGCGGTCTTCGCGCGCCTGCTGTCGACATTGATCAAGACTCTGGCGCAGTTCATCACGCTGTTGACTCAGGTCATGCCGTGTCTGCTCAAAGTTTTCAGTCTTAGAAAGTACCTCGTCAAGACGGGCACGCATTTCCGACAGCGATTCTTCAGAGCTCAGGCGCTGCTGACGCAGATCACCGATATCCGTTTCAAGCCGCTGTTTGCGATTATGAAACTGTTGCAGTCGTTCCTGGCGTGCGCTTAATTGTGAATCAATCTGGGCCTTGGATTGGGTGGTTTGATTCAAGCCACTTTGCAACTCTTCGCGCCCCCGTTCAAGGTCCTGTTGCCGAGCTCGGCTTTGTTGCAGGGTTTCCTGCAATTCTTCAACCCGCGCCGCCGTTTCTTCAATATCAGCTTCGAGTGTTTTCAACTCCTGCTCACGTTGCAAAACACCGGCTTTTTCATCAACGCCACGGGCAACCCGCAACCAGTCACGACCCAACCAAATACCATCACGGGTGATGATTGATTCGTTGGCCTTGATTTGGTTGCGTAGTGACAGCGCCTGTTCAAGGGTATCAGCGGCATAAATGCCCGTCAGGAACGAGGCCATGGAATATTCTGAAGCCACCTTGCTTAGCAAGGCCACGCCGGCTGAACCGACATCAGCGTCTGCAGCCGACATTTTAGTATCGAAGACAGTCAACGCTCCTTGCTCAAGATCACTCAAGGCATTGGCAACGGCGTCCATGCCTTCAACACAAACGGACTCAAGGTTCAGACCAAGAGCGACCTCGACCGCCTGTTCCCAACCCGACTCAACAGTGATGTTCTGTGCCAGGCGGCTAGCATTATCCAGGCCCTTGGATTTAAGCCATGCATTGATTTTGTGGTTGCCCTTACCCAGCGCTTGCTGCTGCAAGGCTTCAAGCGAGGCGAGACGGCCGCGCATACTTTGCTGGCGACTGCGCTCTGCATCAAGTTCGCCGCTTAAGGTCTGAGTATGCTCGCGTTCATGACGAATCTGCTCAACCTGCTGCTCTACTTCATGACGCAATTGGCCAAGCTGTTCCTCACGCTGGTCACGTTCCAGTTGCAACTCTTCAATTTCTGTTTCAAGACTGCCCGGTGAAAGCAGACCGAGCTCATCATCAATTCGTTGAATGCGTTGATTAAGTTGGCTGAGGCTCTGCTCCTGATGCTGAATACGGGTCTTCTCTACTTCGGCACCGCGAATATGTTCTGATGAAGTCTGATTAAACTCATCCCACTGCTGCTGCCAGCCCTGCATAGATTCTTCTGCCGCGCTCAACTTTGCCGCTGATTCGCTTTCTTTGTCGCGATAAACCAGCAACTCTTCTTCATTGGCCTCAAGCGACAGCTTCAACTCTTCCAAAGCAGAGCGGTCATTTTCCAGATGTTCAGTCGCTTCAGTCCAGGCCTCCTCCACTTCACGCATCTCACGTTCCTGCTGTGAGCGCGTATCTTTTATGTGTTGGATAGTCTGTTCCAGACGGGCGATCTCAGAACCCAGGGCATAATAACGGCCCTGAACCTGGTTAAATTTTTCATTGCTCTCGGTCTGATGTTCGCGTTGTGATTCGATAGCCGCTTCAATTCCACGCTGATCGGCAATTTGCGACTCAAGTGCTGTTTCTTGTGCCTGAATCTGTTTGTCACGCTCTTGCACGGTGGTATCAAGATTGGAAAATTTCAGTGCTAGCAATTCGGCCTTGAGCTTACGTTCTTCTTCTTTAAAACCTTTGTATTTTTCTGCCGTATTGGCCTGGCGTTGCAAAGTCGCAAGGCGCTTACCCAACTCTTCACGCAGATCATCAATACGCTCCAGGTTTTCGCGGCTATGCTTGATACGGTTTTCAGTCTCGCGACGGCGCTCTTTATATTTGGAGATGCCGGCAGCCTCTTCAATAAAGATTCGCAGTTCTTCCGGCTTGGCCTCAATCAGGCGGGAAATTGTGCCCTGTTCGATAATGGCGTAACTACGCGGCCCGAGGCCGGTACCAAGAAAGATGTCGGTAATATCACGACGCCGACAACGTGAACCATTGAGGTAATAATTTGACTGCCCATCACGGGTTACCTGACGCTTAACGGAGATCTCATTATATGAGGCATATTCGCCGCCCAGCTTGCCTTCGGTATTTTCAAACACCAGCTCCACCGATGCTTGCCCCACCGGCTTACGCGAAGTTGAACCATTGAAGATGACATCTGACATGGAATCACCCCGCAGATTCTTGGCCGAACTTTCGCCCATAACCCAGCGAACCGCATCAATGGTGTTTGATTTACCACAGCCATTCGGCCCAACAATACCAATCATATTGCTTGGCATTGGGATGGTTGTTGGGTCTACAAACGATTTAAAACCAGCCAGTTTAATGTTCTTAAGACGCATTCGTAATAACCTTCAGATGAATCTCTAGTCGCTTTCGCGTTAAAATACCGCCCGAATCATACCAGACCTAACGATTGACGCCAGACCGGCATTCTAAATGCTGACAATCTAATTTATAAATATCCGTTAACTTATTGAGTTTTTAATAATTATGTCAACTAAGCCAACCAAAGAACTTGAAACCTTCGACAACCCCATGCCGGAGCGTGATTACACCATCCGCATCGACGTACCTGAGTTTACCTGCCTCTGCCCCAAGACTGGCCAGCCTGATTTTGCCACATTCAAGATCGAATATGTGGCCGACAAACAGTGTGTCGAACTCAAGGCCCTGAAGATGTATATGTGGTCGTTCCGTGAGGAAGGCGCCTTCCACGAAAAAGTCACCAACGACATCCTTGGCGACCTGGTTGCCGCCACCCAGCCACGTTTCATGCGCCTGACCGGTGTCTTCAATGTCCGCGGCGGTATCTACACCACTGTTGTCGCTGAACATCGTAATCCAGATTGGCTTCCACCAGTTCCAGTTACCCTGCCCTAGGTGAGTCAATCGCTGTTCATTGGTATCGACCTGGGCACATCGGGCTGCCGCGCTATCGCCATCGATAGCGACGGCCAGCCGCTTGCCCAGGCAAACACACCAATGCCAGCACCGCTTAGTAATGGTGCAAAGGCTGAGCAAGATGCCGAAATTTGGTGGCAGGCAGTATCTGACGCTTTGTCTGCCCTGCTGGCTAAAACTCAAGTCGATTCAGTAAAAAGCATTGCCGTGGCTGGCACCTCAGGCACCCTGCTTTTAACCAATGACATGGGCGAGCCACTCAGCCCCGCCCTAATGTACAACGACGGCCGCAGCCAAATTGAGGCAACACGTATCAGCGAAATAGCCCCCCAGGAATCAGCGGCCCATGGCGCCACCTCGGCACTGGCCAAGCTACTGCATCTACAGCCAGGCCCCGAGGCGTCTCACGCCTTACATCAAGCCGACTGGATTGTCGGCAAGCTCAGCGGTCAATGGGGCATTAGCGATGCAAACAATTGCCTCAAGCTGGGTTTTGATGCCATACACAAATGCTGGCCGCAGTGGCTAGAGCCTCTGGGAGTGAATCAAGCCATTCTGCCCAAAGTCTTTCAACCCGGCACAGCCGTAGCAACAATAAACCAGCAAGTAGCCATGCAGTTTGGCTTGCCGCTGACCACCCAGATCGTTGCTGGTACAACAGACAGCACTGCAGCCTTTATTGCCACTGGTGCCAGCCAAATTGGCGAAGCAGTGACCTCGCTGGGTTCGACCCTAGTAATGAAGGTGATTAGTGATCGTCCCATATTTTCACCCAGCCATGGTGTTTATTCCCAACCACTCGGTAACTTATGGTTAGTGGGTGGTGGCTCAAACAGTGGCGGCGCCGTGTTGCTGCACCACTTTAGCCAACAACAGCTGACCGATATGACGCCACAACTGCAACCAGAGCAACCTACCGGGCTGGACTATTACCCGCTGATCAATCCGGGTGAACGCTTCCCTATTGCGGATAGTCACAAGCAACCCAGGCTATCTCCACGACCGGAAGATGATGTCGTGTTTCTTCAGGCGATGCTTGAGGCCATGGCCAAAATCGAACAGCAGGGCTACCAAATATTGAAAGAATTAGGCGCACCCTATCCGATCAATATTCGCAGCGCCGGTGGCGGTAGCCGTAATCCAGCATGGACTAAAATCCGCCAAGCCAAACTCGCTGTGCCCATGCTCGAAGCACAACATCAGGAAGCCGCCTATGGCAGTGCCCTTCTGGCGCGCCAGGGTTATTTACACCAACAAGGAATTTATTCATGAACCCGTTCATCGGCCTCACCTATGTCATCAAGGGCTTTAATCTGATTCGCCGCCCTGGGCTGCGCCGCTTTGTACTCATCCCGCTATTGGTCAACATCACTCTATTCAGTGGTGGCATCTGGCTGGCGAGCACCTATTTTGACGCCTATATGGCAGAAATTCTGCCAGAAGGGTTTGCCTGGCTCGAGTGGTTGCTGTGGCCTATATTTGCCGTAACACTGCTGCTAACCATGTTTTACACCTTTACCCTGCTGGCCAACCTCATCTGCGCGCCATTCAATGGCCTGTTGGCAGAGGCGGTTGAATTAGAGCTTAAAGGTAAAATACAAAGCAGCGACATCAGCCTGATGCAAGCACTTAAGGACACACCAAAATCACTTTGGAGTGAGGTACGCAAACTTGGCTACTTCCTCAGCCGTGCCATTCCCTTATTGATCCTATTCCTTATCCCGGTATTAAACATCGCCGCGCCATTCCTGTGGCTTGCCTTCAGCGCAGCATTGCTGGCACGAGAGTATTTTGATTACCCCATGGCCAATCACGGTCAAAATTTTCAGCAGCAACGCCAAACCCTGAAACAACATCGCCTCAGCAGCCTCAGCTTCGGTGGCAGCATCATGTTGTTGACCATGATTCCGGTGGTTAACTTCATCGTCATGCCATTGGCCGTTGCCGGCGCCACCGCCATGTATCTGGAGCGCATTAGCAAACCCTAAAACAATACATGCTTTCGCGTAGTAAAAATGCTATAATCCGGCTCCGTAATTTTATCGCAATAGCTACCGCTCATATCACGAGCCTGTCGGGCTTAGGCGATCATCGCGAAGACGAAGCCGTTGTGTCAGGTTTTTCTGATTTTTTGAGGTACGTAGTAGTTATACGTATCGCCAAAATTAATTGAAAATATGCTTGTAGCGGCTTACCAACGATAGATCTGCCCCATACTCGAAAGACTCCCAGGGTGTCGCCTATTGCCACAAGCAGCAAAGGTGCCGCTCCATGTCTGATCCAAAAACTTCTGTCCCACCATTTTCCGAATTAGGACTTATTCAACCGCTTGTCGATGCACTTAAAGAGGTTGGTTATGAAACACCCTCCCCCATCCAGGCTGAAACCATCCCTCTTTTGCTAGAAGGAAAAGACCTTATAGGCCAAGCGCAAACAGGCACAGGCAAGACTGCCGCCTTTGCACTGCCCCTAATATCAAATATCGATCTAAAAAAACTTGAACCACAAATCCTGGTGCTGGCACCAACACGCGAGCTGGCTATTCAGGTTGCCGAGGCCTTCCAAAAATATGCGTCAAAAATGAAAGGCTTTCACGTTGCCCCTATCTACGGCGGCCAGAGCTACGACAGCCAAATCCGTCAGCTAAAACGTGGTGTACACGTGGTCGTTGGCACACCTGGTCGTGTGATGGATCACATGCGCAAAGGCACTCTGAAACTAAAAGGCTTGAAGGCACTGGTGCTGGATGAGGCCGACGAAATGTTACGTATGGGTTTTATTGATGACGTAGAGTGGGTGCTGGAACAGACTCCGCCAACGCGACAAATCGCCTTGTTCTCGGCCACCATGCCTGCTGTTATTCGCAAAATCGCTGACAAGCATTTGACTGACCCAGAGCATGTCACCATTAAAGTTAAAACCACCACGGCTGAAACCATTCGCCAACGCTACTGGACGGTCAGCGGTCATCACAAACTCGACGCCCTTACACGTCTGCTTGAGGCAGAAACCTTTGACGGCATGATCATCTTTGTTCGCACCAAGAATGCCGCTGTTGAATTATCAGAAAAACTTGAGGCTCGCGGTTATGCATCATCGCCACTGACAGGCGATTTAGACCAAAAAATGCGCGAACGCACTGTCGATAGACTCAAAAAGGGCAAACTGGATATTCTAGTCGCTACCGACGTGGTCGCCCGCGGCCTTGATGTGGAGCGTATCACCCACGTCATCAATTATGACGTACCTTACGACACCGAGTCATACACTCACCGTATCGGTCGTACCGGTCGTGCTGGTCGTAAGGGTGATGCCATACTTTTCATTGCGCCTCGTGAGCAACGCATGCTGGGCAGCATTGAGCGTGCTACCCGCCAGAAGATCGAGAAGCTTGAACTGCCTTCAAATGAAATCATTAATGACAAACGCATTGAGCGTTTCAATCAACGCATCACTGACACATTAAACGCTGGTTATGACATGGAGTTCTTCCAAAGTTTAATGGAAAACTATCAGCAGGAACACAACATCCCGGCAATAGAAATTGCCGCTGCACTAGCCAAGTTGGTTCAAGGCAAACAGCCCCTCCTGATGCAAAACAAACCACCTCAGGAACCACGCGCAAAGAAAGAGTTCAGCAAACGCGAACGCCCAGAGAGGTCATCACGTGGAGAGCGCTCACGGCCATCATCAGATCGCCCGAGAAAAATGCGCCCACCAGAAGAAGGCATGGAGCGTTACAGGATTGAGGTTGGAAACAAGGATAAAGTCAAACCTGGCAACATCGTTGGCGCTATCGCCAATGAAGGCGGCCTCGATAGCGAACACATCGGTCGCATCGATATCCATGATGATTACAGTACTGTTGACCTGCCTGAAGGTATGCCAAAAGATATTTTTCAGGATTTACAGAAAACACGCGTTGCTGGCAAGCAACTGAGACTGTCAAAACTTAGCGAAGAAAGACCAGCCAAAAAAGACTATAAACCAAAGACGGGGAAGTCAACCAGTGGCGACAAACCGTTAAAACGCAAGAAGCCTAAATCGGATAAATAAACCTACTAGTCAAACCCTACTTTAATCCAAGGGTGAGATAATCACCCTTGGATATATGGGTTTCGATCATTATAAAAAACTCGAACTTAGGCAGCTATAAATTTCTGTAACCGCGCCACCCCTTCCTTAAGACCTTCAAGCGATGTGGTGTAGGCAAAACGTAAATGCTGCTCTGGTTTATTCAGACCAAAATCCTTCCCCGGCGTGACGGCCACCCCAGACTGCTGCAATAAATCAATGCAGAACTGATAGCTGTTATCGGTAAAGTGCTTGCAGTTAGCATAGAGATAAAAGGCCCCCTGAGGCGTTACCGGAATTTCAAAACCCATCTGCCTCAAGGCTGGCAACAAATAGTCACGTCGCTGCTCAAAAACCTGGCGACGCTGTTCGAGCACAGCCATTGTCTCTGGTCTGAATGCCGCCAGTGCCGCGTACTGTGCGGGTGTTGATGCCGCCAGAAAAACATTCTGCGCAACCTTATCCAAACCATCGACATAAACCTCTGGTGCCACCACCCATCCCAAGCGCCAACCGGTCATACCAAAATATTTTGAAAAGCTATTAATCACAAAAACATCATCGCTAATCGCCAGGGCTGTCTGCTCATTCACACCATAGGTAAGGCCATGATAAATCTCATCGACCATCATATGACCGCCCTTTTCAGCCACAAAATCAGCGATTGAGCGCATCTCAGCTTCAGCAATCAGAGTTCCAGTGGGATTTGCCGGTGAAGCAACCATTACCGCCCTGCTGTTGTCATTCCAATATTGCTTGAGATGTTCAAGATTAAGCTGGTATCCCGTCTCAACATCAACCGGAATAGAAATGACTTCGCCATCGACCAAGCGAACAAAATTGCGGTTACAGGGGTAACCGGGATCAGCCATCAACACTTGCTGACCAGGGTTTATCAAGGCCGACATCAACAACTGCAAAGCCCCAGATGAACCAGGGGTTATGAGTATGCGTTTCGGATCAACACTGACCTTGTATTTTTGTTGATAAAAATCACTAATCGCTTGGCGCAGCTCGGGCAGACCTGTCGCCGGGGTGTAATGGTGTTTGCCTGACTTAAGCGCCTCAATACCGGCCTGGACGATAGGCGCTGGCGTTTCAAAGTCCGGCTCACCTATCTCCATATGGACGATATCACGCCCCTCAGCTTCAAGCCGTCTGGCCTGAGCCAGCAACGCCATTACATGAAACGGCTGAACAGCCGCCATGCGATCGGCAAGGTCTACCACTTTAGACATTAGCGGCTTTATGCAGCGCGCGAACCATTTCCATATTTAAATGGCTATGCCCTTCGGCATCGCCACTAATAACGGTAAAGCCAGCATCTGGCTCGCCCATCTGATCAAGCACGATAGCCGCACCGCTAAAATCATCTTCAGCCGTGTAGCCATTTGTAGTTATCACCGTTGCCAGACGTGCCTGCACAGAAGAACGAATACCGTTATAAGAATCTTCAAAGGCAATGCACTGCTCAGGCGCCAGATTCATCGCCTCCATTACATAGTGATAAATATCTGGGGCGGGTTTCTTAGCCGGCACAATATCGCCTGCACCAATCACCTCGAACCAATCCAGAGAATCTGCACCCAGGGTGTAAGTCAGCAAGGCAGTCACATTCTCAGGTGTGGTGGTGGTGGCAATTGCCAGGCGTAAACCAGCATCCCTAGCCTCTTGAATTAATCGCTCAACCCCTGGCCGTAGCGGAACGGCACCATCGGCCATCAATTTGGTATAAAAACTGGTTTTAGCCGCATGCAGACCAGCAACAAATTCGTCGAAATTACCTGGTTTCTGGAACTCAGTATTAAATTTTTCCAAGTAATAGCGAATCCGTTCCTTACCCCCTGTGACAGCCAATAATTCACCATACAACTCAGGTGTCCAATCCCAGCCCAAACCGGCTTCCTGAAAAGCCAGGTTGAAGGCTACGCGGTGTCCATCACGCTCAGTGTCAGCCAAAGTGCCATCAACATCGAAAATCAACGCGGCTAATTCACTCATATTCTTATACCGTCCAATCATTAGTTTTATTCAAAAGGGGCATTTTATCACCATTTATCTGATATTAACCCCTTGAAGATAAATGCCTTTTTGCTACGCCACGTTTCAAACAAAACGTATAACTCTATTGCCTAAACCTGAAATATCTAGTATATATTCGGGCTTAATTTTTGAGGCACCAGGAGAAGGGAATGTCCCCAAAGAAAGCTAGCGCAGATACAGTAAGCACGAAAAAAGCCGTATCAAAGAAAAAAGCTGCGCCCAAGAAAAAAGCTGCCACACCTAAAGCAGCGCCTAAAAAGACGGCTGTAAAAAAGAAAACGGCCGCAGCAAAAAAACTAAATATCGCTGAAGCCAAAGAAAGGGCAGACAAGCTACTACAAGGCTTTGGCAACTTCGAACCCTACAAAGTAAAGTCGGGTGAAGAGTACATGAATGACGATCAAATTGCGCATTTTCGCCTGCTTCTGATGGCCTGGAAACATGCCCTGATGGAGGAAGTCGACCGCACCGTACAGCACATGCAGGATGAAGCAGCTAACTTCCCTGATCCTAACGATCGAGCCAGTCAAGAATCAGATTTCACCATGGAACTGCGTGCTCGCGACCGTGAGCGAAAACTGATCAAGAAAATCGAAGAATCTATCCAAACACTTGATAGCGAAGATTACGGTTATTGCGAAAGTTGTGGTGTTGAAATAGGCATTCGCCGTCTTGAAGCTCGCCCAACGGCGACACTTTGCATAGACTGCAAGACGCTCGACGAGATCCGCGAAAAACAAAAAGGGGGCTAACGCCCCCCTTTTCTTTGAAATACTAACGAGATTATTTTTTTAGCTAACTGACCTTGGCGTCCTGGGTTTCATCCACCTCAACAATCTTAGTTTCACAGACCTGACTCATCTGCAAACGATTGGCATGAACAAAGGCCATAATGTATTCAAATGCGGTTGGGTTTGTTTCCTTAACTGAGTTTTCCACCAACAGGCATTTTTCACCATCGACCATACTGGGACGGACATCATTTGAATAGTGCAGACGATTGTCCTTACCAAAAGTTGCCATCGTAGTCGAAATACGTTCAATCCAATCACTGGGACGAAACTTGCGACCGTCTTCATTGACGCTTCTGATGACAAGTTTACAGCCTGTTTTCAATTCCATTTTATGACTACCTGCGTGGGACAGACCAGTTACTATGCTAGAAGACCCGTATTTAAAATTATATTTAGATGCTGCTTACCGAAATTATCGGCAAGCCAGAGACATTCATGAGCGGCATTATACATCTAAGTCAACTTTTATTAAGCAATCCCCTTTCAGAAAATGCTGTGTTTTCGCATAATAAGACAACATTATTCACACTACACGCCCATTATTTAGGGCCAATTTGATAACAACTACCCATGGGAGGCTTCATGAGCATCGAAAATATTGACTCGATACTCCACGAAGAACGTTTATTTCAGCCCTCAGCTGATTTTGTTCAGACCGCTTCAATCAACTCTTTAGTAGACCTAGAAGCCTTACACAAACAAGCCGAGGATGACTATGAAGGTTTTTGGGCCAAACTTGGCCTCGATGAAATCACCTGGCAAACCCCCTTCACCAATATTCTTGATGACAGCAAAGCCCCCCATTACCAATGGTTCAATAATGGTAAAACCAACGTTTCCTACAACTGCCTGGACCGCCACCTGGAAACCCGTGGCGATAACAACGCCATCATTTTTGAAGGTGAAAAAGGTGACATCAAGACCCTGACTTATCGTGAACTTCATTCGCAGGTGGGTTGCTTTGCCAATGCCATGAAGGCTCAAGGAATTAGCAAAGGTGATCGAGTCGTCATCTATATGCCTATGACTCCAGAGGCCGTTGTAGCAATGCAGGCCTGTGCCCGTATCGGTGCTATTCACTCGGTCGTTTTTGGTGGCTTTTCGGCAGAATCTCTTAAAGATCGTATCGAAGACGCTGGCGCAAAGATGCTAATCACCGCTGACGGTGGTCACCGTGGCGGCAAAATCGTTGAGCTGAAACAAGCCGCTGACAAGGCCCTTGCGGGGGGCTGCGCCAGCATTGAGAAAGTCATTGTTTTCAAACGTACCGGCCACGACATTAATTTCAACCGTGAAAAAGATATCTGGTGGCATGATGCCATCAAAGACATGGACAGTGTCTGTGAGCCTGAGTGGGTAGACTCCGAACACCCGCTATTCCTTCTCTATACCTCTGGCTCTACCGGAAAACCCAAAGGCATCCAGCACTCTAGCGCCGGTTATCTACTTGGCTCCATTCTTACCATGAAGTGGGTCTTTGACATCAAAGATGATGATATTTTCTGGTGTACTGCCGATGTTGGCTGGATTACAGGCCACACCTACGTCGCCTACGGCCCACTAGCCGTCGGTTCCACCGTCCTAATCTACGAAGGCGCACCAACCATCCCTGATTGTGGTCGTTTCTGGGATATCTGCGAACGTCACAAGGTCACAATCTTCTACACCGCGCCCACGGCAATTCGTGCACTGATGAAGCAAGGCGATGAATTTCCAGCCAAGTATGACCTTTCCAACATTCGCCTGCTCGGCACTGTCGGCGAGCCCATTAATCCTGAGGCGTGGATCTGGTATCACAAGGTCATCGGTGGCGAGCGCTGCCCAATCGTCGACACCTGGTGGCAGACAGAGACCGGCGCCAATATGATTGCCCCGATACCTGGCGCGGTTGCGACCAAGCCCGGCTCCTGCACCCTGCCCCTACCCGGCATCATGGCCGATGTAGTCGATGAAGTCGGCAATAGCATCACCGAGGCCAACAAAGGTGGCTTTCTGGTCATCAAAAAACCATGGCCTTTCATGCTACGCACGGTTTGGGGTGATGATGAACGTTATGTAAACACCTACTGGCCAATGTTTGACAGCAAATACTATCTCGCAGGTGATAGCGCCCGACGTGATCAAGATGGTTATTTCTGGATTATGGGACGTATTGATGATGTCTTGAATGTATCCGGACATCGCCTCGGCACCATGGAGGTTGAATCAGCCCTAGTGGCTCATCCACGCGTTGCTGAAGCCGCCGTCGTCGGCCGTCCTGACGAGATTAAAGGTGAGGCGATTTTTGCTTATGTGGTGTTACGTGGTGACAGACCGGAAGACGGCATTGATGAAGCACTTACCAAGGAGCTGCGCGCCTGGGTCGGCGAACAAATTGGGCCAATCGCTAAGCCTGATGATATCCGCTATGCAGATAACCTGCCCAAGACCCGCTCCGGTAAGATCATGCGGCGCTTGCTGCGAACCATTGCCCAGGGCCAGGAAATAACCCAGGACACATCCACGCTGGAAAACGAAGCAATCCTGCTGCAACTACAAGGCAAGACTTAAATTAATATGGGCCGTCCTTACCAGGCTGCCCACTATTACCCGTATAATTTATACTGACTTTTCTCTGGCGTTTTGCTGCAAGCTCATTATCCTTGTATCTTGCATGGCCTTTTGGCCCCAAGCTTGAATTAGCACGTAACCGTGGCCATACACGGTTAGCAGATGCTGATAATTTCTTGTTAATGCCATGCAAGGAAATAAGGTCAAATAGTAATAATAAAGTTAGCCTCCCAGTACTTGCCTGTAACAACCCAAAAGGGGCGCCAGTCGCCCCGCCTTTGTTAAAGTAAGTCAAACCACAGCACTGGAACCGTGCAATAACCCAGGCATGGCAGCAGCTGCATTTGTGCCAAGAAATTAATCAGTTATGCGAAATTTAGTGCCCATTCCTGTTGACGTATTAAAATCATCGCAGTAAGATGTGCCCCACAAATCAAGCATGATTTATTCCCCGGTAGCTCAGTTGGTAGAGCAAATGACTGTTAATCATTGGGTCCCTGGTTCGAGCCCGGGCCGGGGAGCCATATTAAAAAAACCGCCTCACGGCGGTTTTTTTTCGCCCTGAATTTGCGACACAGAATTTAAAAGGCCGCATGCTAACATCACAGTCATGAGTAATAAGCCCGATGAAGATGAGACACAACTATTCCGCCAGGCAATGGTGGGCGTACGTCGTCTCAAAACAAATCAGCGCCCTCTTTCGCCTCAGCGTCCTAAGCCAATAAAACAAAAAATGGCAATTGATACTGAGCAGCAGCAAGCACCTGATACATTATCTGATAAATTCGAACCCCATTTCGACATCGACGACCGAGCAAATGAATCATTTGCCCGCGCAGGTATTCAAAAACAGGTACTCAAAAAACTCAGGTTAGGAAAAATTCCGATTGAGGACGAGCTGGATTTACATGGCTACAGAGTCGAACAGGCACGCCAGACCCTGGTGAAATTTCTCAATCACTGCCGCGAACATGGCTTGCGCTGTGTCCGCATCATTCACGGCAAAGGCCTGTCATCATCACAGCGGCAACCGGTTTTAAAGGGCAAAACCCGACATTGGCTACAACAGCGCGATGAGGTGCTGGCCTTCTGCCCGGCACATCGCGCAGGCGGTGGTGATGGTGCCGTCTATGTCCTGCTCAAACGGGGCTAGAAAAAATAACCCAGTTCAAGTTGAAAATAATCATCGTTGCGAAAACTATAAGTAGGATCTGTCGGTTCAAGCCCTGATGAACCACGGTACTCCAGCGCCAGCCTCCAACTCTGACCCAAGCGTCGACTTGCCTCAACACTTGAAGAAACAGCACTTCCATCCAGGTCAGTAATGGCCCCCATCAATATCTCGCTGCTTTGCATGTCATTAAAAACCCAACGCAAACCCAACATCACATCATCTTCGAATGGCCCTGGTGCCAACTCAGAACGATCATCATAG
The DNA here is from genome assembly GCA_947259785.1 of uncultured Chromatiaceae bacterium. Classification (GTDB taxonomy): domain Bacteria; phylum Pseudomonadota; class Gammaproteobacteria; order Tenderiales; family Tenderiaceae; genus Tenderia. The sequence goes on from CAMYNQ010000017.1 coordinate 24,784, forward strand.
AGATATTCAAGCAACAGCCCGAGATCAATGCTGCTGTCAAACAAACCAACATGGGTATATTCAAAACCGGCCACAGCCTGCGTGTAACGCTGGTCTTTTTCTTCTGTCGAGGTCGCCTCAAGCTTCCATACCCAATCGCCAAGCAAGGCCTGTAAAGTCAGCCCAGTTTGATCAATCAAGTTATAGTGCGGAAGTATTACCAGCTGACCTTGCGAATTCATCACGATGTTATTTTTATTAAATTCCGGCTCACGACTCGTGCCTGAAAAATGCGACAGACCAATATCCCAGTCACCAATATAATGAGACCAGCGAACTGCCCAATCTACATGCTCGTCCCGGTCTTCTGACTCATACGTGGCATCCTGCTCAGTATCCACCACCAACTCTGCTCGCAAGCGACCTTTAACACCAGGAAAAGTACGCTCACGAAATAGAGGCATAACAAACAGATCCCAGGTGCCCCAATCCGTAAACCGGCTAAGATTAAGCATTGGCTGACCCAACTTTTCTTCACCATCAAGACCTTCAACCAGATCAACCTGATTAATCACATCAACCAGATGCAAGGACTCAGTGACACCCCAAAACACCTTACCTACTCCCAGGCGTAACTCCCAATCGCCCATGACATTAATCCACATCAACTCACGCACATCGGCATGATTACGCTCTTCATCCTTATCACCGACACGAACAAAAGGCACAAAGGTCAGGCTGGATTTACGATCATTCCAGCTCATGTGAAATTCCGGCTGTATTGCCAAAGACGCAGTCGAATCGTGCTGTTCAACGTATAAGGGATCATCAACAAAACTCCTCAGCTCTGCGGTCAACGAGCCTGAGGCGGTCGCCCTGAACGTAGAAGGCTTGGGTTTGGGCAAAGCAGGAAACCGTTTAACAGCTGCGGACCAGCCAATATCACGCAGCCGCCGCTGATCATAGAGTGCCTGGCTCGTACGCTCGTATGGGCCAACCAGGACAACCTCAGCCGGTCGACCAATTACGTCAATGGTTCTTTGCTCAGCATTAAAACCGCTGCTTTCGAGCTGTTGAAGGATATTTTTAGCGGTAGCCTTATCTGAAAATACACCAATCTGCAGATACGGAACCTTGTTGTTCGCCTGAACTGCAACCGCGCAAAAAAGCATCGTCATAGCGACAATGACATTAACTAGGAAAGTTCGAGTGATGAACATTACAATCTCTGACTATCGCGCTCGTTTAAGGTCATTAACTTGAAAGTCATTATCTTTTAGACCGGTGCGAAAGCGGTAATTCTTCCACAAAATACGAGTTGTTTTGCCGGTCTGATGATTTTCCATAAACATCTCGTCTGGACGCCAGTGGTTTTCAAGATACTTTTTATAACCGATAAAAGTCAGCTTCTTCAGCAAGGCATTCTTACGATCATAAAAATCAGTTCTTTGTGGCCGATATTCCGCCTTGTCTATCCAGGTAACTTGACGGGTATAACCAGAATATTTATCTACCGGATAACGTTCCACCACAAAACAATCTTTGCCCTGAAACACCTCGTCACGGAGGTATTTATAGGTGTATTTTTCCACCTCCTGGGAACCCAGGTCTTCATAGGCAAACTCGCTGCCCATATAAGGGCCAGATTTATTTCTCGAGGCAATCCTCTTGACCCGTTTCAGCGCCGGTAGATAGAGCCACTGGTCATCTGTTTTTACCTTGTGTGAATGGGTCAGCATGGCGGTGCCTTTGACATCGGCAGGCTCATCGAAAATAGACAGTCCCTTATCGCCATCGTCTTCAACTTCCAGGCCCATGATACGAATATATCGGCGACTCTCATCACCATGCCTGTTTTTGAGAATCATCTCCATTTCAGCCCTGAAGTCATCAAAACCATTACCGCGCCTATCCGCTTCTTGCGAAATTTCAAGGCCACGCTGTTCAGGCGTTTGCGCATTAACACAGAGAGGACTTAGAAACGCCGTCAGTAACAGCGAAACCATAAAAAATTTATTGGGCATGCGCATCAGCAACTCCTTTACTATTTTTTTCATCAAACTTCATTAATAACGGTGGCAATAACAGAAAATCTGCAACTAAGGCAAGCATGATGGTCGTGGCTGTCAATTTCGCCATAGCCGAGTTTAATTCAAACGAAGACAGTGACAACACCAAAAATCCGGCTATCAATGCCAGGGAGGTCACCCACAAGGCCATACCCACGGTAGAAAAGGCATAGCGCACTGCGTCCTGGCTAGATAGCCCCTGCTCTTTACGACCACGCTGATATTTACTCAAAAAGTGGACCGTGTCATCAACGACAATCCCTAGGGTCATGCCCACAACTACAGATAAGGCAAGCCCAACCTGACCGACAAACATCCCCCATAATCCAAATGCCATTGCGGCTGGAACAAGATTGGGAATCAGGCTAATAGCCCCCATCTTCAACGACCGCAGGGTAAAGACCAAAATAAAAGAAATCAAAACCAAGGCAATCACAGTGCCCAGCAACATACTGCGTACATTGCGGTAACCAATATGCGCAAACATAATCGTCGGGCTGGCACCACTGCCATGCATAGACACTTGGGCATTCTCGCGCAACCATGCTTGTGCACGTTCCTCTAATGCCAACAACTGATTGGTAGACAGACTTTGTAGACTGACATCCATGCGTGTGGCCGACTTATCCAGGTTTATCTGATTATTCAGATCCAAACCATAAGGCAGAGACATTTCATATAACAAAAGATATTGTGCTGCCAGTTCGCGCAAATCCGGAATACTATACCAATCTGGTTGATCATCGTGCATATTGCGATTAACCCGTTTCATAATATCAGTGAATACAGCAACATGCAGCACATTTGGCTGTTGACGGTACCACTCGGCAAACGCCTCGAGGGTTTTAAGATAGACTGGATCACTAATTCCACCACTTTCGCCAGCACCAAGCGAATAACTAATTTGATACATACCGGTTAGATTATCGGTGGTGTAATCCGTATCAATCCTGAATTGAATGGTTTCATCAAAATAACTGACAAATTCGTCATTTAACTCATTGGCCGGAATAAACATGACTAATGTCACCACCGCAGCTAACATGACCCACATTAGCCTTACTCGCTGTACCACCACAAAATTCCCTAAGGCCTGCATGAATAACAATCCCTTGGAATCCTGTTTTGGTGGCTTAACCGGAAGTATCAAAATTAAGGCAGGAAACAGAGTCACGGATAGGAAATAGCCAGTCACCACTCCTATCGCTACCATATTGCCAAGATCACGAAATGGCGGCGCATCAGAGAAATTCATACTTAAAAAACCAATCGCCGTTGTCATGCTTGTGATAAATACTGGCTGCATGTTAATGCGCATGCTCTCAATCATTGCCTGACGTTTATCTTGACTGAGACGATAACTTTGTAAAAAGTTGGTCAGTACATGCACACAGTGGGCAACCGCCATGGTCATCACCATTGTCGGGGTTGAGGCTGTCGGCGGACTCAACTTGATCCCCACCCAACCCGCCAATCCCATCGCAGAAATAATGGCGAAGATGATGATGATTAAAGTCGCTATCGTGCCGCCAATAACCCTGACTGAAATACCGACTAGCACCAAAATTACCAGAAACATGATCGGCACCAACGTGGCGAAATCACTTTGGGACGCCTCAGTAAAGGCATTATTCATAAAGGTAATACCGGTCAGGTGTATTTCGACTTGTGGATATTTGGCTTCATACTTAGTGGCCAGTCCACGAATATGCGAAATTACCTCAGGAACTTCAGCTTGCTGGTCTATCTCTGGCAGAATAACGGTGACATTGACACCGGTGACATGCCCGGTAGGTGAGATAATCCGATTAAGCAAACCAGGCTCAGCCAGGGCAACCGCCTTAACACGCTCAATTTGCTCTGGTCCAAGCGACAAGGCGTCTTCAACCAGATTCTCAACCACCAAGCCATCTTCATCAGCGTAGGTATGCTGAAAATTGGTAACCGAATCGACACGCAACGAATACGGCGTCTGCCAGGCGTCCTCGGTAACCTCTTCGACAATGTTTAAAATTTCTGGGGTAAAGACGTTGCCCGACTTCGGCGTAATCACCAGTAAGGCATTATCGTTCTTATTATAGGTGTTTTGCAGGTTATCAAAGGCTTGCAGCTGAGGATTTTCCTCACTGAAGAAGATACGATAATCATTGGTAAAGCTGAGAAAACGGCCACCACTGGCCGCAGCAAAGACCCACAGCAAAGACAAAAGGACAACCACCCAGCGCCAACGGATCAATAAAGCGGTGTAACGTTCAACCATAATTCAGCATTCCTCAGATAACAACAATATAACTATCTATTTCTAAACTGATTTGCAAACTCACCATGCCTAGCAATTTGACCAAGGTCAAGGTACGCGAAATCCTATAAATATGCGAAAATGCGGCCTCATTTTTAATCCAAACATATACTAGCTGAGCCATGAATCTAGAGGCCCCAGAAAAAACAATTGAGTCCGGCCACTTACGTGACCCTTTCAGCCCTTACGTCCCCGATCAGCCAGGCAGAACCACCACCTGGGCGCGCCTCTATGGCAGCAGTTTCGGCATGGTACTCAGCCAGGGAGCCCGCCAGCATAACGGCCCGGTAGTGGTTATCACCAGCGACAGCCTGATGGCGACCCGCCTAGAACATGAGCTACGCTTCTACCTGGCCAATGACGAAACCGTCTCTGTCGTCACCTTCCCCGACTGGGAAACCCTGCCCTACGACATATTCTCGCCACATCAGGACATCACCTCGCAGCGGCTCGAGGCACTCTATCGCCTGCCGACGCTGAACAAAGGCATTCTTATTATCCCAGCCTCCACCGCCATGCACCGGCTAACACCCAAGAATTACATCGACAGCCATAGCCTAATGCTTGATGTCGGCGAAAAACTAAACATCGATGAGCTACGCCTACGCCTGGAACGCAATGGCTACCGTTGTGTCTCCCAGGTAATGGAACACGGCGAATTTGCTGTCCGCGGTGCACTGGTCGATCTTTTCCCAATGGGCAACAAGGTACCGTTCCGCATCGACCTGTTCGATGATGAGATCGAGACCATTCGCAGCTTCGACCCAGAAACCCAGCTATCAAAAAACAATGTTGATAAGATACGCCTGCTGCCGGCGCGTGAATTCCCGTTGACCAAAGAGGCCATTAGCCAGTTCCGCCAAGCCTATCGGGCAGAATTTGAGGGCGATCCACAACGCTCACCTATTTACAGAGACATCACCAATGGTATCGCCTCCCCTGGTATAGATTATTATCTGCCACTGTTCTTTGAACAAACCACTACCCTATTCGACTACCTGCCGAACAATAGCGTGGTGGTGATGGAAGAAGGCGTCGAAGAAGCTGCCCAGGCGTTCTGGCAAGAAGTAGAGCAACGCTACGAGCAACGCCGCTACGATCTCGACCGTCCAATTCTTAGCCCAGAACGGATCTTCCTCAAGAGTCACGAATTCCTACAAGGCATCGCGCCCTTTCCACGTATTGATTGCCACCATTTCGATATGGAAGCCACACAGGGCGTACATAATTTCGCCAGCAAAAATGCGCCGCTGCTAACCGTCAATTCACGTGCCGCAGAACCTCTGGCGGCACTCAAACAATTCATGAACAGTTTTAGAGGCCGCATCCTGTTCGCCGCCGAAACCAGCGGCCGCCGTGAAGCCCTGCTGGAACTGCTCAAACGCGACAACATTCACCCACGCCAATACCCCGACTGGCTGAGTTTTCTCGACGACGACAAGGCCCGCATCGGCATCGCCATCGCACCACTTGAAAAAGGCTTGCTGCTGGATGACATTGCCGTTATCAGCGAACCCCAGCTGTTTGGCGAACAGGTCATGCAGCGCCGTCGTCGCAAAATCACCAAGCGTGACGATGATGCCGTCGTACGCAGTCTCACCGAACTCCTACCTGGCAGCCCGGTGGTGCACGAAGACCACGGTGTCGGCCGCTACCTCGGCCTGCAAAGTCTTGAGGTGAATGGCCTGATCACAGAGTTTCTGACCCTGGAGTATCACGGCGGTGACAAACTCTACGTGCCGGTCTCATCCCTGCATTTGATCAGTCGATTCACAGGTACCTCGCCTGACTCTGCACCGCTGCACAAACTGGGTTCAGATGTCTGGGTCAGAGCCAAACGCCGGGCCGCAGAAAAGGCCCACGATGTCGCCGCCGAACTGTTAGATATCTACGCCCGCCGTGCCGCCCGCAAGGGTTACGCTTATAACGCGCCTGATGACCAATACCGCGCCTTTGCCGCCGGGTTTCCATTTGAGGAGACACCCGACCAGGAAGAGGCAATCCATAACGTCCTCAAAGACATGGTCAGCGAGCAACCCATGGACCGGCTGGTCTGTGGTGACGTCGGCTTTGGCAAGACCGAGGTTGCAATGCGCGCTGCCTTTATGGCCGTGCACGACAACAAACAGGTGGCCGTGCTGGTGCCCACCACCCTGCTTGCACAACAACACTACCAGAACTTTTGTGACCGCTTTGCTGACTGGCCGGTACGGGTTGAAGTCCTATCACGGTTTCGTTCCAAAAAAGAACAGGACCAGGTACTGCAAGAGCTGGCCAACGGCAAGGTCGATATTGTCATCGGTACCCATAAGCTATTGCAAAGCTCGGTCAAGTTCACCGAGCTGGGACTGGTCATTCTCGATGAAGAACACCGCTTTGGTGTGCGTCAGAAAGAGCGCCTGAAATCCTTGCGCGCCGAGGTCGACATACTCACCCTCACCGCCACGCCCATCCCACGCACGCTCAACATGGCGCTGTCGGACATGCGTGACCTGTCCATCATCGCCACCGCACCAATGAAGCGACTGGCGATCAAGACCTTTATCCGCCAGTGGGACAAAAACCTGATGCGCGAGGCCTGTCTGCGTGAAATCAAACGTGGCGGCCAGGTCTATTTTCTACACAACGAGGTCGACAGCATAGAAAAACAAGCCCGCGAACTGGAAGAACTGATTCCAGAAGCCCGTGTCGCCATCGGCCATGGCCAAATGCGCGAACGCGAACTGGAACGGGTAATGCTGGATTTCTATCACCAGCGCTTCAATATCTTGGTCTGTACTACCATCATTGAGACCGGCATCGATGTGCCGACTGCCAACACCATCATCATGAACCGGGCCGACAAACTCGGCTTGGCGCAGCTGTATCAGCTGCGTGGTCGTGTCGGCCGCTCCTATCATCAGGCCTACGCCTATCTGCTGGTGCCCAGTAAACGCAGCATGACTGCCGATGCCGTCAAACGCATGGAGGCAATCGAATCGCTAGAAGGCCTGGGGGCAGGCTTTACCCTCGCCAGCCATGACCTGGAAATCCGTGGTGCCGGAGAACTACTGGGTGACGAACAGAGCGGCCAGATCCAGGAAGTTGGCTTTGGTATGTACTCCGAGCTGCTGGAACGTGCCGTCAAGGCACTCAAGTCAGGCCAGGTCCCTAATCTCGATCAACCCTTGGATCAGCACGCCGAAGTCGACCTCAAGATCCCCGCCCTGATCCCTGATGATTATCTGCCCGACGTACAAACACGTCTAGTGATGTATAAACGCATCGCCAATGCTGGCAATGAAGATGAATTGGATGAACTACAGGTCGAGATGATCGACCGCT
>CAMYNQ010000018.1 GCA_947259785.1 uncultured Chromatiaceae bacterium
GCGCCGAACCATGAATCGGTTCGTACATCCCCTTGTTATTTTCATCCAGCGAAGCCGATGGCAACATACCGATAGAACCTGTCAACATGGAGGCGGCATCCGACAAAATATCACCAAAAATATTACCGGTGACTATCACGTCAAATTGCTTCGGTGCACGCACCAGCTGCATGGCAGCGTTATCAACATACATGTGGCTCAGCTCAACCTCGGGGTATTCCTTGCTGACCTCGATGACAATCTCTTTCCACAGCTCGCTGCACTCCAGCACGTTGGCCTTCTCAACCGAGCAGAGTTTCTTGTCGCGCTTCATGGCGATATCAAAAGCAACGTGTGCTACACGACGCACTTCAGACTCTGAATACAACATGGTATTAAAACCGACGCGCTCCGCTTTTCCATCTGGGCCGGGACGCTCCTCAATACCACGCGGCTGGCCAAAATAGATATCACCAGTCAGCTCACGCACGATCATAATATCCAGACCGGAAACCACTTCAGGTTTCAGGCTAGAGGCCTCGGCCAGCTCAGGATACAACAGCGCCGGGCGCAGATTGCCGAACAGATTCAATTCCTTGCGAATACGCAGCAGACCACGTTCAGGGCGCAATGGACGATCCAGGCTATCGTACTGTGGGCCACCCACAGCGCCGAGTAACACAGCATCAGAGGCCTTGGCCAATTCAAGTGTCGCGGCTGGAAGTGGATCACCGGCGGCGTCAAAACCAGCACCACCGATGGCACCTTCAGTCATCTCAATATCCAGACCATGATTGGCCTTTAATGCCTCTAGCACCTTAACCGCTTCACGAACAATCTCTGGGCCAATTCCGTCACCTGGCAATACTGCAATTTTCTTTGTCATAACCAAACTCTCAAATTATTAATTCAATATAGGGTGGGTTAAGGCGTTAGCCGCAACCCACCAAGCTATGCCGTTAGGCACTCAAAACATGATTTGTGTCGCTTGAAGCGACGGGTTGGTGGGTTGCGCTTCACTTAACCCACCCTACATATATCTAAAACAACCAAGGCGCCTCAGCCTTGCGTTTCTGTTCGTAAGCTTTGATGTCATCAACACGCTGCAAGGTCAAGCCAATATCATCAAGACCATTAAGCAGACAATATTTTCGAAACTCATCCACCTCAAAAGCAAATGATTGACCCGCCGGTGTTGTCACCGTCTGCGCTGACAAATCAATGCTCAGACTATAACCCTCGCTGACCTCTGTCTGCTGAAACAACTGCTCGACAATCGCCGCATCCAACACAATCGGCAAGATGCCATTTTTGAAGCAGTTATTATAGAAGATGTCGGCAAAACTAGGCGCAATGACGCAACGAAAACCATAATCTTCCAGCGCCCAGGGAGCATGCTCACGCGACGAGCCACAACCAAAATTATCACGCCCCAGCAACACCTGAGCGCCCTGATATCGAGCCTGGTTCAGGACAAAGTCAGGATTCAACGGACGTTTGCTGTTGTCCATGCCCGGCTCACCATGATCGAGATAACGCCACTCATCAAACAGATTAGGACCGAAACCGGCACGTTTAATCGACTTCAAAAACTGTTTCGGAATAATGGCATCGGTGTCTACATTGGGCCTATCCAAAGGCGCGACCAAACCATTTAATGTAATAAATTTTTCCATGATGGCTCCCCGCCTTAATTCAATTCACGTACATCGGTAAAGTGCCCGGCAATCGCCGCTGCCGCTGCCATCGCTGGCCCGACTAAATGGGTGCGGCCGCCTTGGCCCTGCCGACCTTCAAAGTTACGATTCGATGTTGATGCGCAACGCTCACCCGGCTCCAGACGGTCAGCATTCATGGCCAGACACATGGAACAACCCGGCTCTCGCCATTCAAAACCAGCCTCAACAAAGATCTTATCCAGGCCTTCTGCTTCCGCCTGCTGCTTGACCAAACCAGAGCCCGGCACCACCATCGCCAGTTTAACGCTATCCGCCACCTTACGGCCCTTGGCAACCGCCGCTGCGGCGCGCATGTCTTCAATACGCGAGTTGGTGCAGGAACCAATGAAAACCTTGTCCACAACAATCTCATTGATCGGTGTATTCGCCGCCAGCCCCATATAAGCCAATGCCTTCTTCATGCCGGTGCGTTTTACCGCGTCTGTCTCATCAGCAGGATTGGGCACCTTGTCGGCAACAGTTACCACCATCTCGGGCGATGTGCCCCAGGTCACTTGCGGCTGGATATCCGCAGCGTTCAATTCGATCACAGCATCAAACTCGGCGTCGGCATCGGAATGGAGGTCAGACCAATTGGCAACCGCTGCGTCCCATTGATCTTTAGCTGGCGCATATGGACGACCTTTTACATAATCGATAGTCTTATCATCCACCGCCACCATACCGGCACGGGCACCCGCCTCTATAGCCATGTTGCAGACCGTCATCCGTCCTTCAATGGACAAGGCTGTAATCGCCTCACCAGCGAACTCAATGGCATAACCGGTGCCACCAGCCGTGCCAGTCTTGCCGATGATTGCCAAGACAATATCTTTGGCATCCACACCCAGACCAACCTGGCCATCGACCCTGACCAGCATATTCTTGGATTTTTTCTGGATCAGGCACTGAGTAGCCAAGACATGCTCAACCTCAGAAGTCCCTATCCCATGGGCCAATGCACCCAAGGCACCATGAGTCGAAGTATGCGAATCACCACAGACCACGGTCATGCCTGGCAAGGTTGCGCCCTGCTCCGGCCCGACCACATGGACAATACCTTGGCGCGGGTCATTCATCTTGAATTCGGTAATACCAAAGTCATCGCAGTTGCTATCCAACGTTTCCACCTGCAACCTGGAAACAGGATCGACAATACCTGCCACACCCGCCGCCTGGCCGGTAGTCGGCACATTATGATCCGGCGTCGCCAGGTTGGCATCCGCCCGCCATGGCTGACGATTCGCCAGCCGTAAACCTTCAAAGGCCTGCGGTGAAGTCACCTCATGCACCAACTGTCTGTCTATATATATGAGACTACTTCCATCATCACTCTGGCTTACCACGTGGGCATCCCATAACTTGTCATACAAGGTCTTACCAGCCATTTGATTCTCCTTTATTTCAGCCTGCTTTATTCAGATAAGGCAATCTTAGGCGTTTGAAATAAATAACTCCAATTCATAATTTTCATGAAAATCATTCCAAACTGGAATATAATTATTTCCAATGAACATTGATGACCTACAGGCCTTTCTTAGTGTTGCCAAACACACCTCGTTTTCAAAGGCGGCAGAAGAACTGCACCTCACCCAACCCGCCATCAGCAAACGTATCGCCGCGCTGGAGAGCCAGCTCGACAGCCGCCTATTCGACCGCATCCGTCGCCAGATCAGCCTAACCGAGGCCGGCCATGCACTCAGAATTCACGCCCAGCGCATCATCAGCGAAGTGGAAGACACACGTCGCGCCATCAGTAACCTCAGCGGTGAAACCCGCGGTGTTTTAAAAATGGCCACCAGTCATCACATTAGTTTGCACCGCCTGCCGCCAATACTGCACAGCTTTACCCGCGACTACCCCAGGGTACAACTGGATCTAAGTTTTATGGATTCGGAATTGGCCTGCCGCGCCGTCGAACAAGGCGATCTGGAACTGGCGGTAGTGACACTGCCACCGTCCGCTGCCACACCACTCACCACCATAAAAATTTGGACCGACACTCTGGTGCTAGCCATCAGCCCAGACCACCCACTTAGGCAACACAGCAAGATCACAGCACAAGTGCTAATTCAACACCCAGCCATCCTGCCAGGCCCAGGCACCTACACCCGCGAACTGATCGACAAAACCCTGGCCTTAGGACAACTGGAAACCAAAATGGAAACCCACTACCTGGAAACCATAAAGATGCTGGTATCGGTCGGGCTGGGTTGGAGCCTACTGCCAGAAAACATGGTTGATGACGAACTACGCCCTGACACGGGCAGACAAATATCAGTCGAACGGCAACTGGGGCTTGTGCATCATCCACGCCGCACGCTTAGCAATGCTGCCAAGGCATTTATTGATTTGTGTTTGGGTAAGTGAAACGACAGGTGATAAAGCTGATGAACGCTCATAAATACAGTAAAAGAGATACCTCATAAAAATAGAGAGGGATAATTACATCATCTATTTGCTCTTACGAACTGCACCTACCCCTAGAATTACATGGCATAGGCTTATTTTTGCTCAGCCTATTCTTTATGCATTATGGATCCATCGAGATAGCCAACGACGAAATAAATATAACAAATGTGCAAAGCTTAAGCCGTTGATAGCTGAGACAGGCCTACCTTATCAGAATCAATTTTCGGTGCTATGCTTAAAGTGATTTGGCGCATAAGCTCTTGATATGTATCCGGTGGGTGCTAACAAACGGGCTTGCTCCCATAGGCGAATAGATAACTTGCCGAGGTGAATCTTTATGAATGTCCGATTGTTTAAAACAATCTCCAGCATAACTGCAGGCATCGCAATTCTCTTCGCCGTGGTTATCCCAGAAGCATCTGCCAAATTGCGTGTGGTGACCTCATTTTCACAAGACTCTTCCATTGTGAAGGCGATTGGCGGCGACCGGATAAGGGTGGTTAGCCTGACCACAGGGGTGCAAAACCCCCACGCGGTGCAAGCCAAGCCGTCACTGGCCGTTCACCTCAGCGAGGCTGATTTGCTCATTGTGAATGGCCAGCAAATGGAGATTGGTTGGCTGCCAGCCGCCTTGGCGAGCAGTGGTAATCCTCGCATCCAGGAAGGCGGAGAAGGCTATCTGAATGCCTCCGTAGGCACTACCCTCACGACTTATGCTGATCACGAAATCGAGGGCACGAATTTCATCTCTTCGGCCAAGGATCATAAACATAAAATACACAATCACCATTACTGGCTGGACCCGGCCAACGGTTTGGTGATTGCGGAGAATATCTATAAGAAGCTGGCACAAATGGACCCCGCCAATGCCGTTGAGTACGAATTCAACTATGCGGCATTCAGTGTCAGACTGAGCTTAAAGATTAAGGATTGGGACACCATGATGGCCGCATTCAAAGGCGCCAAGATTGTCAGTTACCATCGCGACTGGACCTACCTTGCCAACCGTCACGGCTTGCATGTCGCCGGCTACATCGAGCCACGTGAAACCATTCCACCCAGCGCCCGTGATGTGGCCGTTTTGGTTAAACTCATTCAGAGTGAAAATATCCCATTGATTCTGATCTCTCCCTGGCAGCCGCAAAGGATCTCCCGGGAAATTGCCCGGCAAAGCGGGGCAACCGTTTTGTCACTGCCTTCCGGCGTGGACCCGCGGCTAGGCGCCAGGGATTACATTCAGCTCTTTGATGTCATTTATTCCCAGCTAGCCAGAGCACTCAGCAGCTAAACCCAGCTGAAGATGCTGTCGACAAGCTCATGAGTTTTCAGATATCCGCCACGAATCTTTGTGCTGGATATCACGGCGAGACGATCGTTAATGATTTTTCCGTGTCGATCTGCCGGGGAGAATTCTGGGGCATCGTCGGTCCCAATGGATCGGGAAAAACAACATTAATAAAAACCTTGGCGGGCATCATGCCGCCGCTAAGCGGTGATGTTTATCGTGAGCCTGGTCTCACCTTTGGATACGTACCACAGGAGGGCAATCTCGATAGCATTTTTCCGCTCTCGGTCTTCGAGGTGGTACTGATGGGAAGATTTCCCCGAGCGGGAATCGGTGGCAAACTGAGCAAAGTCGACCGGGACTTGACCATGCAATACATGCATCAAGTCGGGATAGACGGACTCGCCAAACAACAGTTTCGTTTGCTTTCAGGCGGCCAGAAACAACGCGCCCTGATCGCCAGGGCGCTTACCTTTGAACCTGATGTGTTGGTCTTCGATGAACCCGCCAACGGCATGGATCTGGCTGGCGAGGCGGAAATGATCCAATTGATCCTTGATCTGCACCGGGAATCTCAACGCACTATCCTGATGATTACGCATGACCTGAATGTCATCGCCAACTATGCGCAAAAATTGATTATTTTACACAGCGGCGCAGACGGCCACTATGAAACTGGCAGCGTTCGGGCGCTCATGACCGAGGAAAAGGTTAAACAAATATACCGACAGGATATCCGCATCCACTCGTTGAACAATCGAGTTTGCATCTTCGTCGACGAAAATGACTGAGGCAGTGATTGGAGTAGTCTATGAGCATATGGGAAGCGTTGCCGATTCTCCAAAACGGTATCATCGCGGCCGTTATCGCAGCCCTGGTGTGCTCTTTCCTGGGCGTCTATGTCATTCTCAAACGCATGGTATTTATGACTGCCGCGCTTTCCCAGGTATCCTCACTAGGGGTCGCGGTCGCTCTGCCGCTGCAACTGTGGATAGGCGGTGAAGTCGCCACGGGCACGCAGCTAGAGCCTGTTTCGCTGGCAACAGTTTTCCCTATCGCCATCTCTATCCTGTTCGCCTGTGCCGCTGCGTTGTTGATGGGCAGTCAGCCGACAGAAAAACGGCTGACACGCGAGAGCATACTGGGCATTGCCTATATCGTTCCCGCAGCACTGGCCCTGTTGGTGCTCGATAGTGTCGGCGGCACTGTGCATGACATTAACAACCTTATATTCGGTAACACGGTGATTGTTCCTTTCGAACAACTCTCGCTCCTGGTCATTGTCGGCGCGATAGTGATGTTGGTGCATGGGGTGTTGTATAAGGAGTTTGTGTTCGTTTCTTTCGACCCCGACACAGCCATGACTTGCGGGCTGCGAACCGTGCTGCTAAATCAATTGCTATTTGCTTCTCTGGCAATGATGATTTCAGTTTCGATAAACACGGTAGGCGTTCTGCCGGTCTTTTCCTTCATGGTACTGCCGCCGGCTGCGGCACTGATGATGACCAGAACCTTAAAGCATGCTTTTTTACTTGCAGTCTGTTTTGGCGGCATAGCAGTGCTGCTCGGCTTCTATCTCTCATTTCAATTTTCCTTGCCGACAGGACCAACCATTATCACCGTGGAAGCACTCTTCCTTTTAGCAGGCATGGTCAGAAATTTTTTTGGCCGCTAATGGCAACTAACTTGAGACATATTAACGCAGAACGATGTACCCCCCTAGCGCACATCCGCTTTCGAACATCAAAATCAGAAAATAAGTTTGACCTTAAGTTTTGCTCGACCATAATGTTTATATACAAGACTAATTCAGTATGGCTTTGTCTCATTTTTTTGAGGGTAATCAACCACCAGTAAATAGGGAAAATATATCGGAAACATTTACTTATATGGTGAGGTTCATCATGAACGTAAATATGAAGGCAATATTTTCGGGAAGTCCCGTCACGCAACCCAGTGTCAACCGTGCCAGTGAAGCTACTTGCGGGATTGGAGCCGGGTTGGGGCGAGCAGCCATATTTTTTATCTGCTTAATCATTTCTGCCTGTACGGCAGTGCCGCCACGGCCCTTCTCATCATCTATCCCCCCTCTGGAATTTATCGATTACATTCCAATGGAGGCAGGTGTATTACAAAGAGTTTCTCTGCACTTTGGCTACGAAATTGAAACGCCCGCTACTTCCCGACCATTCCTGGTTATTTATTATCTCGACCTCGAAACTGAGCAGAAAGAGCCATTGGCCACAATCGAAATTGACGGCATTGTCGTTAACGAATACTCCCGTAAGAGCATCCTGGCAGTCTCTTGGGATGAGAAGACCCTGTTGTATATGCATGATCAAACTAGTTCTGGCCCCGAGAGTCTCCGCGATAAACCCTCAGGGCTTTACGAGTATGTTTATGAGCGAGGTGATCGCTTGATTTATCCCCAGGCCGGGATTATTTCCCACTCAAGCTTTCAGTTAACCAGAAACTCTATCGAGTTCGCTTTGGGCGATCCCAATGACCCTACAACAGAACACTATATTCGCACCACCGAAGGCATTGAGTTTATCCAAGAGGACGCGTTCATTTTGCAGTACGGCGGGACCGAACTTCACCGTGCCGCTGGCAAGGGGGAAACATTCAGGGTACAACGGCTGCTGAAGTCGGGCCTCGACCTTGAGGCCAGGGATAACCGGGGGTTCACCCCATTACATACCGCCATCTGGGAGGGACATGAAGAGATGGCGAAGCTTCTCATCGAAGCCGGGGCTGATGTCAATGCAAATATGCTTGGTACGCAGTTTTGGACGCCACTTGAAACGGCGACGCGATTCGGCCTTGTTAATACGATCAACCGGCTCCTTGATCACGGCGCCAATATCAACTCAACAACATTCAGTGGCGCTACCCCATTGCATCTTGCTCTCGATTATAATCAATTTCAGGCAGCAGAAACACTCCTTATCAGGGGGGCTGATGTGAATGTCATGACAGAGAAGGGCAGCACCCCATTACAGGTTTTTTCTACCGGCTTGCGGGATGAGCGCAGCGATGGCTGGAGTACCAGCCAGACCAAAGCATTGTTAAAACTGCTTTTAGCAAAAGGTGCTGACGTAACAACAAAAAATGAAGAAGGTCTGACCGCACTACATTATGCGGTACTCAGAAACAACCTGAGGACGGCCCAGATATTGGTCGAAAATGGGGCAAATGCAAATGTGATGGAACTCCCTGATCGTCATTATTACGAAAGAGAGCTGCATCATGAGGGAAGCAAGATGACGCTTCTGCAACGCATGAACGAAACACTCGACTCCGTTTGGTGGAAGCAGAAGCACGGGATGGGCGTGAATAATTAATTTTAAAATAGATTTTGACGAGCAATGAAGCATAAAAAGCGGTCGAGCATCATTATGATGCCGAGTCGCCTAGTACACCTCTTCAGCGCTGAAAGAAGGGCCGTCTTCGGTGACCAAAGCCAACTCTCGTATCCAGCACAAAACATGTCCATCATGTATCGCCCGACAACAGCTTCAGCTCACCAGCCAAGTTAGCCATACAATAAAAAAGCCATGAGAACGAGCAATCTGCCGCTCAGCAGATATTAACCAGACATCATGCCCGACAGTATTTGCTGGCGGCGAAAATATTTTTGACTAACGCGTTGCAATAATAAAAAGTCTTTTCCATAAAGGCCACGGTTTTAGAAAACCCGGTTTCGCTCTAATCGCTACGAAATCACGCTGAACTCTGCAGCCCCTTGCTTGAATATTTTCATGCTGTACATCCACAATCGATGCTTGCCCTCAGACCAACACACTACACTCATTTGCGGTTACGTTAACGCTGATGGCTCTGGCCACCCTATTAAACGCGGCCCAGGCACTGTGGCTGCCATCGGTGGCTGTCAGAATAGTTGTGCCGCTGATGGTTTATACCTGCGGTATCGGTATTGTTATGCCCGCCATGATGGTGATGTCAATGGACTGTTTCCCAGCAGCCTCGGCCGTATTGGGTTTTATACAGACGCAGGGCAATGCACTAATCGCCAGTCTGGCCGTACCAATGCTCAGTCAACAGCCCAGTCATTTGACTCTGGGACAAATGGCTTTGGTCACCATTGCACTAATTTTATGGTGGCGTATTCCCGCACAGGTCGAGGAGCCCCATTCGCAGACAACTTAAACCCGCACCTAAAAGATGGCAGCATTCAGCCAACCAGCCATTTCTGGTATGATTGGCCGCTTTTCCAGTACGGGATTAGGGCCACATCATGACAGCCAAAATCATTGACGGCAAAGCCATCGCTGCCGAAGTTCGCCAAAACGTCAAACAACGTGTCGACTACCGCTTGGCCAATGGCCAACGGGCGCCCGGACTGGCTGTAGTATTGGTTGGCTCTGACGCCGCGTCACAGGTCTACGTCAGCAGTAAACGCAAGTCCTGCGCCGAGGTTGGTTTTGTTTCCAAGTCATTTGATCTGCCCGCCAATGCCTCACAACAAGAGTTGTTGGATATTATTGACCAGCTCAACAATGATCCAGAGATTGATGGCATCCTGGTGCAACTGCCACTGCCCAATCATATCGATACTGAGGTTGTTATCGAGCATATCCACCCCGATAAAGATGTGGATGGTTTTCACCCCTACAACATTGGTCTGCTGGCGCAACGCATTCCCAAACTGCGGCCCTGCACTCCATTTGGGGTAATGACACTGCTAGAGCACACTGGTGAAGATATCCGCGGTATGGAAGCCGTCATCGTCGGCGCTTCAAATATCGTCGGCCGCCCTATGGGGCTGGAGCTGCTGCTGGCCGGCTGCACCGTCACCACCTGCCACCGCTTCACCAAAAACCTGGAAGCACATGTCCGTCGCGCCGATCTAGTGGTCGTCGCTGTGGGCAAACCCAACTTCATTCCCGGTGACTGGGTCAAACAAGGTGCGATCATCATTGATGTCGGCATTAATCGTCTCGACAGCGGCAAACTGGTTGGTGATATTGAGTTCGATAAGGCGGTAAAAAATGCTGGCTGGATTACCCCCGTCCCAGGCGGTGTTGGACCAATGACCATTGCCACGCTACTGCAAAACACCCTCTATGTGGCTGAGAGCCTGCAGCCACAAACAAAATAACTAAAAACGTTAACACCTACTTGAATACTTAATTCGGGGGCTTTACTTTTAAAAAGGCCTCCGAGAACCTTGCTGGCCTCAGGCCTAGATATCCGCCCCTCTTCCAGCACTGTATTTCCTCCGAGCATTAAACCCACAGCCTCATTTTCTAACACCTAATCACGGCATTTAAATATCCTTTCAACAGCCGTTATGTTAAATCTAACCGTTACAAAAATATAAAAACAGCCACATCCAAATCAAATACAATAAATCACATAAAATTTCTAACACGATTAAAATGCCAATCAAACTAGAAACAAAATTCCAGCTCGCGGCCATCACCCTTTTAGCCTTGATGTCCATCCTGGCGTTCTGGCCCGGCACGACGGGTGGCTTCATTCTTGACGACAGTTTCAATCTTGCTGCCATGCAAAAATATGGCAGCGTTCATAATCTCGACACACTCAGGTTTTTTATCTTTGAGGGGATATCCGGACCCACCGGAAGGCCGGTATCTTTACTCAGTTTCTTGTTTGATGGCCAATCCTGGCCGGCAGAGCCGTTCTCATTCAAACGCACCAATATTTTAATTCACAGCCTCAATAGCATCCTGATCTTTGTCATCATTTGTAAGCTGTTTCAAATAGTAGGCAATAAGCAATCAAGCGCAATTATCACCGCCTTTCTTTGCGCAGGCATCTGGGCACTACATCCGCTGCACATATCTACCGTGCTTTATGTCATCCAACGAATGACTGAGCTTGTCGCATTATTTACGCTTATTGGCATCTGGTGTTACCTGCATGGCAGGCAGAAACTGCTGACATCCCCCGGACCTGGTTATCTTTGGATGTCGGTAGGAGTCATTGTATTTGGCCTATTGGCAACACTAAGCAAAGAAAACGGCGTGCTACTTCCACTCTACATCCTGGTTATTGAGTTCACCTTATTGCACAGCACTCCCCGCCCACAACACTGGCGCTACTGGGCTATCCCAATTCTCGTAGCACCTGTCATAGTGCTGCTGCTATATCTCGGTTACATGACAAACGACCACATCAGCATGTTTTCCCACAGGGACTTTGGTCTCTATGAACGCCTATTGTCACAACCAAGAGTTTTGCTGGATTACGTAGCAAAAATAATTTTTCCTGCGCATACACCGGCATTATTTTTTGATAATTTTCAAATATCAAAGTCATTATTATCACCAGCATCAACCTTGCTGTCGCTTATTACGCTTATCGCCGCCCTGATCGCCAGTCTAATTCTCAGAAAAAGACTTCCTGTATTAAGCTTTGCAGTGCTGTGGTTCCTGGCTGGTCACCTACTGGAGTCGTCAGTTTTACCGCTGGAAATCTACTTTGAACACCGTAGCTATCTGCCCATGCTGGGAATTATCCTGGCAATTTGTTTTTATGCGGAAAAATTGACAGCCAGCAATAGAAAACTATTAATAGTAGGTGGGACGACGATCATGGCCAGCTTGGCTGTAATCACATGGCAACATAGCAACACTTGGGGAAATAACACTCAACTCATTGCTGAAATATCCAAAAACCAACCCAATTCTCTGCGCGCCCAAATTGTCCAGACAAAAGAGTTATTCAGGTTGGGTGACGACAAAGCCTTGGCCCAACTGGAAAAGACAAAACAACATTTTCCTGAATCATTAGGGGTCGCAACTGTATACGTCGATTCACTCTGCCAACTGGGGATCTTGACCAAAGATAAATTTATGGATCTTTACAAAAACAGCTCAAGCTTGCGTCCTGATTCATACCTGGGAGTCAGCCTGCCAAACCTGACAAGGAAGGTTATCACCGAGGATTGCCAACAAATAACAGCAAAAGGAATGATCGCGTTAATAGACAAGATATTAGAAAACGACACCTCAATATCGAACCAACTCGTGAAAAATAAACTTTTGCTTTTGAAATCAGAACTATATATAAAAGATCGCAATTTGAAAGGCGCATTAAGATCGCTGGACGAAGCGCTAGAAATGAAGCCGACCCTGGCAATAGTTCTTAGAAAAGCCGAATTACTAATTAATGCAAATGTCTTAAACGCAGCAGCAGGCCAGTTAAGTCTGGCCGAAGCGATAGATAATCTGAGATCGCCACTGCTACCTTCAAGACAAAAAGAAGTTGATAATTTAAGATTAAAGCTAGAAGCAAGAAAAAAGTTTCTCGCCAGTAAAAACCAGCCCTCTCCTTAGTGCAATACAACAGCCGCTTGGCTCAAACAACGAACCACCATGTTAAATGAGACAAAACCCTTCCTCAAACCAGCAATATAATGTAGATTAGATATACTATTATAGTTAATAGGGGCATTGCATATACCAACTGTGGTGGAAGAGGATCATGCAACTCACGAAATTCACAGACTATGCCCTGCGCGTGCTCTTGTTTCTAGCCCAGAATCAGGACAAGCGCATCACCATTGATGAGATATCAAATCATTACCACGTCTCACGCAACCACCTGATGAAGATTGTCCACAGTCTGTCTGTGGCCGGTTTTATTCACTCTTCAAGAGGTCGAAATGGCGGCCTAAGCCTGGGCAGGTCCGCTAACAGCATCACCGTTGCCGATGTAATCCTACATACGGAAAAAAATATGGAGCTGGTCGAATGCTTTGAAACAGATAGCACCTGCATGCTTGAATCAGACTGCGTGCTTCGCCACGTTTTACATCGCGCCCAAGACAGTTTTATAGAGGTGTTATCGCTGTTTAGTCTGGCCGACATCCTTGAACAACAAAACAGGATCGCCGTAAAGCCTACCAAGACGATCAAGCTTCCTCTTCAATAGTTGGTTTTTTGCTGCTCTCCTGAGAAGACCTGAACAAGTAACCGGCAATCGCACCCAATATCCCAATCGCAGCCGTTAGTTGTTCTGAAGTATCAACAATCAACACCAGAATAATCGTGCCAAACACAATCAGAATCAAACCTGCACCACTGACAATATCTCTGGGCTGAACATCCTGATTAAGTCTGGTCAAAAATGTAAGCACTATACTGAGTGAAACCAGACACAACAGCGCAAGAATAATGACATAATAAAACTCATTCTCCACCTGTGCCGGATTGGCAGCAGCTATTTGCATAGCCGCTCCATTAGTGGAAATATCGCTAATTGCTTGACTGAAATCTAGCGCTTCAAGCTCTGCCTCTTGACTTAACCGGTCCACTTTTTCTGCCTCAGCAAAAACACTTAGAGGCAGAATAAACAGGCATATCAACACAATTATCATCTTCATCCCGACATTACTCCTGCCTTGTAATCCCGGCCAGAATCCCCTGGTAATAGGCTGCTTCGAGGTGATTTTTATTTTTTATTGCCTCGTTGTATTGCTGCGTATATCGCTCAATCCAGCGTTTTTTATCTTCTTCATCCAATGAATTCACAATTTCAATCGCCCGGGCCATTTTTTTATTCAGGCGTTGCTTAACCTGCTCGGCTGAAAGCTTGTCTTGAATAAACGGCGCCTGCTGCTCACTGGAATATTTCCCCAATGGGGCTGCCTGCACAACGCCAACAAAAAGCAACACTAAAAATAACAGACTAATAGAAGCAGCCTTCACATCAGCCCCCTTGTTTTGCGAGCAATTGAATATCACTCATCACAGCAACCATCCCGACTAACTGCAAACTGAAATTAGCCCCGCATAACCGCAGCCATGCTAGGGCCTCACTGTTAATGATAGACGTTCACGGAAAGTTACGCACGACAGCAACCGGCCAAGCACACTGACCCTGGCATCAGAATAAGAGTTTGATATTGCGTTAGCCGGTCAAATTACAGCAAGGCTTCTGCAATCTTGTGATTGAGAAAAAGAATGCGCATCAGCACCAAGCAATGACCAAATATCAGGTCGCTTGTGCATCATCGCTTGCAAATCATCACCAGCAAAAAAAGATGGCACCCGTAGACCGCGACAGTCAACCGGCTCGCCAACGGATTGAAAATGAATTCCAAAACGACCAAGCAACTTAAGTAGGGTTGGCTCCATCACTGAGTAACAATAATGAATTCCATGTTCCCTACACATCCGCACCAGAGCTGCGATTAGACCCACAGTCACATGAGGCAAAAGACGACGATCAAAGCGAGGATGAACCCTGGTCGAATCAGCAACTTCATCCTGGTAGATGCCAGAAATAGAATCTATTTCAGCTATTCGACGACGGAACGTCTTAGAGACGGAAAAACGTGAGACTTCAGCAACCAAGTGCCTAGGCAATTTAGCCAATTCAGGATGGGAACTTAAAGGGCAATACTGTTCTGCTGGTAACAATTCGCCTGAATCAGAACTATCTGGTAGGACCAATCTGACCACACCGACAAAGACGCCACTCTCACGGTGCCTGATCAGGCTATGTGCAGCGCGACGATCATACTCATCAAATTCGCGACCGTCAGGGAACTGCTCTGCATCTTCAAAACCCTTCTCTTCGCAATAAACCTGATACCTGAGTTTATAGGCCTCATCTATCAATTCAGGTGTATTCGCACTAACCACTTCAAAACACTTATAAAAAAACTGGACAATATTGCTCAATGGATCATCTTCCCTGGTTGTTCTGACACCCAGGCAAGTTATGGCAATTACCAGGCCAACTCGTTAATTAGCAATAAAACCAATGAGTTGAATATTTAAATGCAAAAAAAAAAGACCTAACAACAGCGATCCTGTCGTCCAGCGGCGACAAGAAACCCCTCGCAATAGAGTAACCTATTGAAAAACATACAAATACAATCTGTCGCCAAATAGCGACATTTATTACGACTTAAACAAAGCGGGGGCCAAATGATATTTACCAAGTAGCTTATAAAATTCCGTGCGATTTCGTTGAGCCAAACGCGCCGCCTGAGCCACATTGCCATCCGTCATATGCAACACCTTGGTCAAATAGTCGCGTTCAAAGCGCTGCCGGGCTTCAGCAAAAGGTATGATGCCACTATCCTTGCTCCTTAACGCCCTCTGGATCAAGGCAGCCGGGATAACCGCCGCTGTCGCTAACACCACTGCCTGCTCAACCACGTTATAGAGCTGACGGATATTACCCGGCCACGAGGCTGACATTAGCAACTCCATCGCCTCACCAGAAAATCCTTTTGCACGACTTTCATCACTGCTCAGCTTCTGCAAAAAATGATTGGCCAATAGCGGAATATCCTCACGCCGGTCTGCCAAAACTGGCATTTCCAGGTTAACCACATTGAGTCTGTAATAGAGATCTTCACGAAATTCGCCACTCTCCGTCGCCTTCTCAAGGTCACGATGTGTTGCCGAAACAATACGCACATCTACAGCAATAGACTCCACCGAGCCAACCGGCCTGACTTGTCGTTCCTGCAACACACGCAACAGTTTGGCCTGAAACGCGGCGGGCATATCACCAATTTCATCAAGGAAAAGCGTGCCTCCGTGGGCAGCTTGAAACAGCCCCTTATGGTCATGTGCTGCACCGGTAAAGGCACCTTTACGATGACCAAACAGCTCTGACTCCAGCAACTGTTCCGGAATGGCACTGCAGTTAACTGCAATAAATGGCATATCTGCACGTGGACTGGCACGGTGAATAGCACGAGCCAACAACTCTTTACCAGTACCACTTTGACCATGAATAAAGACACTGGCATTACTATTAGCAATCATATGTGCCTGACTTAGCAGCTCCTCCATTACAGGACTACGAGTGATAATATCGCTACGCCAATCAGCAGCCTCATCTTGCTTAGCTAGATTGACAGAATTTCCACTCAAGGCCGTCGCCTGCTCAACCAACTCAAGCAACTGTTTACTATCATACGGCTTGGTCAAAAAACCAAACACTCCCCGACTAGTTGCCGAGACTGCATCGGGTATCGTTCCATGAGCCGTTAGCATAATCACCGGCAAACAAGGATTGCGTTCATGGATTTCTGCAAACAGCTCCAAGCCATTCATACCTTCCATGCATAAATCCGTAATCACCGCTTGTGAACGCGAAACCGGCAACTGTGCCAATGCCTCCTCACCGCTAGCAACGCAATCCACCTCATAACCCGCTGACTCAAGACGAATGGACAACAAACGCCGCAGACTCGGATCATCATCAACCACCATTACCCTGGCTGTGTTCATCACATATTCCTCACTAAGCCATTAATCACTCACGCAAATGCAGACTTTCCTCAATCGAGGTCAAGTCATTCAATTTCTGTTGCAGCTGCTTTACCTGCTGCTGAAGATTCGCCAGCGCCAAGTTTTTATCTGTCATCATCGCCTTTGACTCAAGCAATTCAATACTCAAAGAGGCCAAGGCCAGAACCGAGTCATCTTGACTTGATTGCAACGTTTCTTTAAACAATTTTAGCGCACGAGCGGAATCGCATTTTTGGCACTGGCCAAAGCCCAGCGAGACAGCCAGACGCAAGCGGTTAAACGTATTCGGTACTTGAGCATAGGCTAGCTCAAGTGCAGGCAGTTCAATCTCAAACTGCTCAGGCGACATTTTTTGAACTGTGTGAAATTGTTCAAGCACACGTTGCTCCAACGACACCTGCGGCACCAACGACACACGGGACTCCGAGGGTTCCGAAGGCAGCGTAAACAATTTGGCACAACCAGCCATCATCAAAACAACCAACGCCAGGTTAAACTGGGCAAACAGATACAGGGGTTTCATCCTGATACTTTCTCCTGTTGCAATGGCAGCTGAATGCGCATATGCGCGCCAGGCAAGCCTTCATCAATCACCTCAATCATACCCCCATGGGCATGCAAATATTCCCACACAATAGATAACCCTAAACCCGTGCCGTGGACATGACTGGTATAAGACGTTGTGCCCTGATAAAAGGCTTCAAATATTTTTTCCTGCTGTCCGGGCGCAATTCCTGGCCCCTGATCCTGAACATCAAGCACAGCATAACCAGCTTCACTACTGAGACTGATTTTAATCCGACCCTTATTGGGGGAAAACTTCACGGCATTGGACAACAAATTATCGATAATGGTGCGCAGCTTTGCTATATCAGCCACCACAGATACCTCAGCCAGTTCCACCTCAAACCACAAACGCCTGGCCATCAGTGACAGCTTGTATTCAGCGATCACCTCATTCACTAACACATCAAACCGCAGTGACTGAAGATTCAACACTGCGTTGCGCGTGGCAGCATTGTAGGTCAGCAGGTCTTCAATCAATTTTTGTAGCTGCAGACTATTTTCTTGCATTAAATCAACAACCTCACGCTGCTGTGACGTCAGCTGACCGGGAATTTCTTCAGCCAACAACTCCGAACCTTCGCGAATTGTGGTCAGCGGCGTCTTCAGTTCATGGGAGATATGTTGCAGAAAACGTTTTTTATCCGCCTCTACCTCCATCAGTCGACTGCGCATCCAATCAAGACGTTCACCCAGCTGTTCAAGATCGCGCGGTCCCTCCAAGCTCAAGGCAACAGAAAAGTCCCCTGCCCCAAGCCGACGAATAGCATCGTCCAAACGACGCAATGGCCGACTAATCAAGATGATCAAGAAAGCAGCCAACAACAGCATCACAGGCACCAGCGCGGCGACCAGCAAGAACAGATGACGCTGTGTTTGCTGCGCCTCAGCCTGGGTATTAGCCACCTCCTCATCGATCAAACGTTGGCTTTGCAATAAGATCTGTTGCGCCTGTTTGTCGAGCAGCGTTAATGCCTCAGATATATTAATACTGCGCAAATCGTTTTGCCCTGATTGAACCTGCGTATAAAAGCCGACTTCATCCACAGCCAGCTGATACACTAAATCACGCAGGGAGTCCGGTAACGGTAACTCCGCCAGCGCAGCCAGACTCTCGACAAATTTACTGCGGTTATCCTCATAGACCTGCAATAAGACCACGTCAGATAAGACCTGATACTGACGCAGGTTACGTTCCATAACCGTGATCTGCTCAACCAGCATCCTTCCCGTTTCGCTTGCCTTAACCGCGTGAGAAATCAACAACTGACTCTGAGCTGCCAATTTACCCACCGAGCTGGCCGCATACAGCAACGCCAAAATCAGGGGCAACAGCACCAAGGCAAAGCTAGTCAGAATCAACTGAAAAATGGATTTTGGACGGAATAGTTTCACGCTAGCCTCGGGGGCACACCCTGTAATTAAGTTTAGTGCCATCCCCACAAATTAAAAAGCCAGCCAACTGCTGGCCATGTGAATACTCCACCGGCTTGAAGCCGGTGGCTTCACGTTACGGCTAAAAGCCGGATTGATCGGCCGTTCGGCCGATGACCGTCATACGACGGTAAAGTCGTCATCTGGCTCCGGTGGCTTTTGATTCTTGATGTACTCTTTCCACACCTCATCTGTCACGTTGCCACTTGATGCCACCCAATAGCCCCTGGCCCATAGGTGCTGACCCCAGTACCTCTTTCTCAACGTTTTGTACTCCGACAACAGTCGGTGCGAACTCTTACCCTTCAGGTACTGCACTGCCCGTGATACCGATAGCTGTGGCGGAATCCCAATCAGCATATGTACATGATCCCGATTGATTGACCCAGCATAGATAACCATTTCTTTGCTTATCGCTATCTCGCGCAGTAATTCCCGACAGCGATGACCGACATCTCCACCCAACACTGGGTAACGGTATTTCGTGATCCAGACCAGATGATACTTACAATCCCAAACCGTATGACTGCCTCGCTTATAATCTTGCATCCCCTGAGCATATCATCCACCGCCTAAAGGCGGGGGGTTTACGGATCCCCTATCGGGGACTCTAAAAACTCAAGAATAAAATCCTTAGCCACGCCGCCAGGTGGTGCCGCCAGTGCTATCTTCCAGAACTATCCCCTGAGACTGTAGCTCATCACGAATACGATCAGACTCAGCCCAGTTTTTTTCTTGCTTGGCCGTACTGCGCTGCTCGATCAGAACATCAATTTCAGCATCACTCAAACCTTCCCCCGCACTGGCACCACCTTTCATGAAGGCATCAGCATCCTCCTGCAACAGCCCAAGCACAGCACCAAGATATTTTAACTGCCCAGCCAATCGAGCAGCCAGCTCACTATTTTTTTCTAGCTTGGCAACATTCAGGGCATTGGCAATATCAAACAGCACAGCCATGGCCTCAACCGTGTTGAAATCATCATCCATGACCTTGCGAAAGCGCTGTTCATAGTCACCGCCATCGCTGACCTCATCAGCTTTAACACCGCGCAAAGCAGTATAAAAACGCTCCATGGCCGCCTTGGCACTATCAAGGTTCTGATCTGAATAATTCAACGGGCTGCGATAATGGCTGGCCAAAATAAAATAACGCATCACCTCTGGCGCATACACTTTCAGTACTTCGCGCAGAGTGAAAAAGTTACCCAGCGACTTGGACATCTTCTCTTGTTTAATCTGAACAAAACCATTGTGAATCCAGTAATTAACGAATTTACAACCGGTCGCAGCTTCGCTTTGGGCAATCTCGTTCTCGTGATGAGGAAACTGCAAATCCAGACCACCACCGTGGATATCGAAATGATCGCCAAGACAGTCGGTGGACATGGCAGAACACTCGATATGCCAACCAGGACGACCTGCTCCCCACGGCGATTCCCAGCTTGGCTCTTCAGGCTTGGCGGCCTTCCACAACACAAAGTCCATCGGGTCATCCTTAACCACATCAACAGCAACCCGTTCACCGGCGCGCAGATCTTCCAGTTTTTTGCCCGATAACCTACCGTAGCCCTCAAATTTGCTGACATCGTAATAGACATCGCCATTGTCGGCCGGATAGGCATAGCCCTTATCAACCAAGGTCTGAATCATGTCGATAATCTGCTCCATCGACGTGGTCGCCCGAGGTTCCTGATCCGGCGACAACACAGCGAGGGCGGCGGCGTCTTCATGCATCGCTTCGATAAATCGAGTCGTCAGCGAATCGATGGTCTCGCCATTTTCATTGGCACGATTAATGATTTTGTCATCAATATCGGTGATATTGCGCACATAAGTGACGTCGTAACCGCTGTAGCGCAGGTAACGGGCAATCATATCGAACACCACCAGCACACGGGCATGACCGACATGACAATAGTCATACACCGTCATGCCACAGACATACATCCCTGCCTTGCCCGTTTCAATCGGCTTAAAGGTTTCTTTTTGTTTAGTTAAGTTATTGAAAATTTTCAACATATTGATCCAATAATAAGTTTTTCAGTCCTCGCCCAGCATCGATCCGGAAAGACGACACAGCAAAGGCGCCATTCTAACGAAACTGTAGTCCCCTTGTCTGGATAAAGACTTAAAAAATAATAAAGTAGCCATCCCATTCAAAAAATCAGAAATAAGCAGATGCCAGGTACTTTTTTCACGACGACTAAGCCGATATCATTGGCCTCTTGTTTTTTATGGACACGGAATCAAACCAATGAAAAAACTGACTATTGCCTTTTTGATGCTGGTCACAGGCATCACCTCCTTTGCAGCCATGGCCGCAAACCCCAAGGTTAAACTTGAAACCAGCCACGGCGAGATTGTTCTGCTGCTTGATGCCCAGGCTGCGCCAGAATCCGTTGCCAACTTTGTCCTTTATGTTGAAGATGGATTTTACAACGGCACCGTGTTTCACCGCGTTATCAAAGACTTTATGATCCAGGGTGGTGGCTTTGAACAGGGCATGAAGAAAAAAGACACTCGCGCGCCAATCAAAAACGAAGCCAATAACGGCCTGAAAAATCTGCGCGGCAGCGTTGCCATGGCCCGCACCGGCGACCCACACTCAGCCACGGCACAGTTTTTCATCAACACCGTCGACAATAGTTTTCTGGATCACAGCGGAAAAAACACCCGCGGCTGGGGCTATGCTGTTTTCGGCAAGGTCATTTTAGGCATGGAGACCGTTGACCGGATTCGCAACCTCCAGACTGGCACCTCGGGCATGTTTCGTGATGTACCGGTCGAGCCTGTGATCATTAACAAGGCCAGCCTAATCGAAGCAAGTGAATAGACTTGAGCACCCTCTTTATTGCTGACATTCATCTGGGCAACGAGCACCCGGAAATCAGTCAACGCTTTGTCGAGTTTCTGCAGCAGCAGGCCGTTGCTGCAGAAACTGTTTATATTCTTGGTGATCTGTTTGAGGTGTGGATTGGCGATGATGCTGTGCAGCCCGAACACCAGGCCGCCATCAAGGCCCTGAAACAGCTGACCGACGTCGGCACACCTGTCTATGTTATGCACGGCAATCGTGACTTCCTGCTCGGCCAACAATTTGAAAAAATAACCGGCTGCCAGCTGATTAGCGATCCACTGTTAATCGATCTGTATGGCACGCCAACCCTGTTAATGCACGGCGACAGTCTCTGCACCGATGACGGCGAATACATGCAGATGCGCCAGCAACTGCGCAGCCCGCAATGGCAGCAACAATTTCTGGGGGCCAGCATCGAGCAACGGCTTCAGGTTGCGCAGCAGTATCGCGATGAAAGTCGTAGTCGCAGCCAGAACAAATCACAGCAAATCATGGATGTGAACACCAATGCGGTGATTGGTTCCATGCGCCAACATGGTGTGACGCAACTGATTCACGGCCACACCCATCGCCCGGCCGTGCATGATCTGAAGATCGACGCCCAGGCAGCACAGCGCATCGTACTCGGTGACTGGTACTCACAAAACAGCAGCCTGCACTGTGATAAAACAGGCTGCCGGCTCAGCAACCTCGCCTAATAATTAAAGCCTAACTTTTGGCTCCCAGCGCCTTGGCCCGGGCCAAGGTCGCTTCCGCATCACGATTAGCGTGCGAGACATTCCACTCGACATCCAGCTCGGGCCAACCCTGCATATGACGTATGGCCAGCTCGGCCAAGGCATCAATGTGGTCCGGCCGGTCATTCAGGGCCGGAATATAACTGAATGACTCACCACCCGCCCCGAGGAAGATGTCACGATTTTCTATCGCAATTTCCTCCAGCGTTTCAAGGCAGTCAGCAGAAAAGGCAGGACAAACAATCGCCACCTTTTTTATCCCATCTTTGGGCAACAGCTCCAACGTCTTATCGGTATAGGGTTTGAGCCACTCTTGTTTGCCGAAACGAGACTGGAAGGTCACCATCCATTGATTCTCACTTAAACCCAGTCGCTCAGCCGTTAGGCGTGCCGTCTTCTGGCACTCGCAGAAATAGGGATCACCCTGCATCAAATTACGCTTGGGCATGCCATGAAACGAGAAAATCAATTTTTGCGGCAACCCTTCAGCCTTGAGATTTTCATCAATGCTATTGGCAAGCGCCTGAATAAATAAAGGATCATCGTGATAATGATTGACAAAGCGCATCTCTGGCAGCAAACGCCAGCGCTTGAGTTCATCCACCACCGCATCAAAAATCGAGGCGGTGGTAGTGGCTGAATATTGCGGGTACAAGGGCAATACCAAGATTCGACTGGCATTGGCCTGTTGTAGTTTTTTCAGTCCATTGGCAATCGAAGGGTTGCCATAGCGCATCGCCATCTCCACTTTTACCGGGCCTGGTATGCGTGCTTCCAATACCTTTTGTAGTGCCTCCGTTTGACGCTTGGAGATAGCCGTCAACGGAGAACCCTCATCAGACCAGATAGTCTGATAGGCATGAGCCGATTTCTTGGGCCTAACCCGCAAAACGATGCCATGCAGAATCAACCACCACAACGGCCGCGGCATCTCAATCACTCGAGGGTCCCACAGAAACTCCGCCAGAAAGCGGCGCACTGCCGCTGGGGTAGCTGCGTCCGGCGAGCCGAGATTGCACAGCAAGACGCCGGTGCAAGGCATTTGTTTATGATCGTAATCTTTTATTCCGTGAAAGCCACTCATCACTAACCCCATAACTTTAAAGGCGTTTTATCGTAAAAGTGGATAGTATACCGGACTCACTTCAGCCATGTATAAACAAAAAGGCCAACACCGACCGGCATTGGCCTTGCCATGCATCAAAGATTGAATGTCGTTTATTTGGATTGATTGAACGTCGCTGAAAGCGCTTTAGATGTCTAGGTCAATCGACCTGAGGCTCACCGATTGAAGCCTGAAACGTTGCCTAGAATTTCATTGATCCAGTTCTTTACACTGACCTGGATAGACTTTTTCAATACAACCGACTCAGCTACATTGCGTGCCGATCAGTCCCATCATTGGCTGCAATAATCTTAGTCTCAGCAGTCATATCGAGCGCCATCAAATCAAACAAAACGGCCTTATCAAACGGCTTGGCTAAACACGCCTCAGCGCCAGCCTGAAGAATCTTGGCTTCATTTTCCGGGGTGTAATAACCCGTCATAGCGATAATACGAATTTGGCTGGTAACTTCATCATCCTTCAGTTGCCGACAGACAGAAAAACCATCCATACCCGGCATTTTCAAATCCAGCAAGACAATATTCGGATCAAACTGCAATACTTTACGGCCGGCATCAAAACCATCGTGGGCAGTTTCTGTTTCTATCTCTAGGGTCTGACTGGCAAGAAGATCGGCCAGATAGCGCGCAAAAGAACGATTATCATCAACCACCAGAACACGTAGCGGCCCATCTGATGACAATTCTATGCCACGCTGACGAGCAAATTCTTCTACATCTTGACGTAAAAATCGGCGGTGACCGCCTGCGGTGGTAGTGGCTTTGATCCAGTTTTTCTGGGCCCACTGTCGAATAGTAACGGGAGAGACCCTGAGCAGCTCAGCCACCTCGTTGGGGGTCATGTAGGCACGAATATGACTGTTCCGATTCAAAGTACTCTCCCGTAGAAAGAATAATAGCGCATCGATTTAATCGATTCAAGCGTTTTAATCGATTTTCTATTTAATAATACGAAAAAACACTACGCATATTGATAAACCATATAAAAACATCAAACCAACATACGCAAAGCTGATAAGAAAAGTCTGTATGAGCGAATAAATCAGGCAAAGCTGGCAAACACCCTGCCAACCAAATCAAAATCGATTTAATCTTGGCGGCGAGTAAAACGGATTATCTTACGACGGGCACGCTTATCTGGACGTTTGACCGGTCCACCAGCGGCATTTGCCAGCAGACGGCGCTGCTCGCCTTGAGCCTCGCGCTTGGACTGACTAGCTTCAGTTTCTTTATATAGGGCCTGAGCAACCGGGGCAGGACCGCGACGGTCGGAAAGAACAAGAATATGAACGATAAACTCAACCACACCCTTCTGGATGCGCAGTTCATCGTTTAGTTTGAGGCAACGTGATGGTTTAACCCGGGCACCGTTGAGGTGAACATGGCCACCATTAATGGCATCCGAAGCCAGGCTGCGGGTCTTGAAAAAACGGGCTGCCCACAACCACTTATCGAGGCGAACCTTTTCAGAATTAGAATCTTGCTTGGACATTAGATAAAAAAGGGCCGGCCCCAGGATATTAGGTGGCCGGCCCTTTACGACTTACTTGCCAGACAGACTGAGCATCAGCTCGTTCAGGCGACTGACGAAGCTAGCAGGGTCTTCCAATTGACCACCTTCGCTAAGCATGGCTTGATCCAATAGCACGTGGGCCCAGTCACTGAAACGCTGTTCATCTGCCTCAGCATTAACCTGCTGCACCAACGGATGCTCGGAATTGATCTCCAGTATCGGCTGCGTGGTCGGCACTTCATGCCCAGCCTGCTTAAGAATCTTCTGCATGCTCAAGGCCATGTCGTTATCTTCTACCACCAGACACGAAGGCGAGCGAGTCAGACGGTGACTGATGCGCACCTCTTTGACCTTTTCGCCCAGAGCTGTCTGCATACGTTCAAGCAGATCCTTGTGCTCTTCTTGAGACTTCTTGGCCTCTTCCTTCTCCTGTTCATCTTCCAGCTCACCCAGATCCAGATCACCCTTGGCAATGGACTGGAAAGACTTGCCGTCATAGTCCTGCATGAAGGACATCATCCACTCGTCAACACGATCACCCAGCAGCAGCACCTCGATATCTTTCTTGCGGAACACCTCAAGGTGCGGACTGTTGTTGGCCGCAGCAAAACTGTCGGCAGTGATGTAATAGAGCTTGTCCTGGCCTTCTTTCATTCGAGCAATGTATTCATCCAACGACACAGTCTGCTTGTCGCCATCACCCTGGGTCGAGGCAAAACGCATCAGCTTGGCAATACGCTCTTTGTTAGCCATGTCCTCAGCAGGTCCTTCCTTGATCACATTACCGAACTGACCCCAGAACTCTTGATACTGCTCTGGCTCGTTCTTGGCGATGCCTTCCAACAGGCCAAGCACCTTCTTCACCGAGGCACCACGAATGCTGTCGATCTGTTTGTTACGCTGCAGGATTTCACGCGAAACGTTCAACGGCAGATCATCAGAATCGACCACGCCGCGGATAAAACGCAGGTAGGTCGGCATCAACTGCTCGGCATCATCCATGATAAAGACACGACGGACATAGAGTTTGACGCCATGACGCTTTTCTCTGTCCCACAAATCAAACGGCGCCCGTTTAGGCACATAGAATAGGGTTGAGTAACAGTTATTGCCTTCGACCTTGCTATGAACATGGGCCAGTGGCTCTTCGAAATCATGGGCAACATGTTTGTAGAATTCGTTGTATTCCTCATCCTTGATCTCATTCTTGGGGCGTGCCCACAGCGCTGAGGCCTTGTTGATTACCTCGAATTCATCCTTGACCTCTGGCTGCTCTTCACCTTCAGCCACAGGCATCGGCTCGGCCTTCATCTCAATCGGCAGATTGATGTGATCAGAGTATTTGGTAATGATGTGACGCAGGCGATAGGCATCAGCAAACTCTTCTTCGCCATCACGCAGATGCATAACGACTTCGGTGCCACGCTCTGCCTTTTCGACAGTCTCAAGGGTGTAATCACCTTCACCGGCCGATTCCCAACAGACGCCATGCTCGGCACCCAGACCGGCACGACGGGTTGTCAGGGTCACCTTGTCTGCAATAATGAAAGCAGAATAAAAGCCCACCCCAAACTGACCAATCATCTGCGCGTCCTTGGCCTGATCGCCGGTCAACGATTCAAAAAACTGCTTGGTACCTGATTTGGCGATGGTTCCGATGTTTTCTGTTACCTCAGCACGGCTCATACCGATGCCGTTATCGCGAATAGTAACCGTCTTGGCGTCCTTATCGAATTCAACCTGGATCTTCAGCTCAGCGCCGTCTTCCATCAGCGCGTCGTCTGTCAGGGCCTCGAAACGCAGCTTGTCACAGGCATCAGAGGCATTAGAGACCAACTCCCTCAAAAATATCTCTTTATTGGAATACAGCGAATGAATCATCAGCTTGAGCAGCTGACTGACCTCAGTTTGAAAACCAAGCGTTTCTTTATGTGCTTCTACAGACATTGTCATTAATTCTCCCTCTACATAAATTTCGGTATCGAAGGCATAATGGGGATCAGCTAGATTGATTTCAACCCTCATAAAAACAGACAACAAAACAGGCTTAAAAATGGACATCAAAACCGTTGCCACCAACCCATACGACGATCAACGCCCCGGTACTTCTGGGTTACGCAAGAAGACCCGCGTCTTCCTGGAAAAGGCCAACTACCTGGAAAACTTCGTCCAGGCCACCTTTGACAGCTTGGAGGGCTTTCAAGGCAAGACTCTGGTGGTCGGTGGTGACGGTCGCTACGGCAACAAAGAGGCTACCCAAACCATCGTCAGACTGGCTGCCGCTAACGGTTTTGGCCGGGTGCTAATCGGCAAATATGGCCTGCTATCGACGCCCGCCGCCTCCTGCGTAATCCGTAAATACAAGGCCTTTGGTGGTTTCATCCTCTCGGCCAGCCACAACCCGGCCGGCATCGACGAAGACTTTGGCATCAAATACAACGCCGGCAACGGCGGCCCAGCACCGGAAAAGATCACCGAGGCCATCTACGACCATACCCTGAAGATCAATCGCTACCTCACCTGTGAATCAGAAGACATTCACCTGGAAAAGGTCGGCAGCACAAAAATCGGCAACACCGAAGTGGTGGTCATCAACCCTATCAGCGACTATGCCCAGTTGATGCAGCAGATATTCGATTTCGACGCCATTCGTGAGCTGTTCAAATCCGGCTTCACTATGTGCTTTGACGGCATGCATGCCATCACCGGGCCTTATGCCAAGGCCATTCTGGAAACTGAACTGGGCGCACCTAAGGGCACCGTGATCAATCACATCCCCCGCCCTGACTTCGGTGGTGGTCACCCGGACCCGAACCTAACCTATGCCAAAAAACTGGTCAGCATCATGTTTGGCCCGACTCCGCCGGAATTTGGCGCAGCCTCGGATGGTGACGGCGATCGCAACATGATTCTCGGCAAAAACTTTTTTGTCACCCCCAGCGACAGCCTGGCGATCATGGCAGCCAACGCCACCCTGGTACCGGCTTACAAAGATGGGCTGGCTGGCGTGGCCCGTTCCATGCCTACCAGCGCCGCTGTAGACCAGGTAGCCAAGGCCCTCAACATTCCTTGTTTTGAAACACCGACCGGCTGGAAATTTTTCGGCAACCTAATGGATGCCGACAAGATTACCCTCTGTGGCGAAGAAAGTTTTGGCACGGGTTCAAATCATGTCCGCGAAAAAGATGGCCTCTGGGCGGTGCTGTTCTGGCTCAACATTCTCGCCGTACGCAAACAATCGGTGGAAGACATTGCCAAAGATCACTGGAAAAAATTTGGCCGTAACTTCTATACCCGCCATGATTTTGAAGGCGTCGATAAAAAACGTGCTGAGGACATGATTGAGAACTTGCGCAATCGCCTGCATACCCTGCCTGAGCGGGCCGTTGGCACAATGCACATCAGCTTTAGTGATGATTTCAGCTACACCGACCCAATCGATGGCTCAAAATCGTCAGGCCAGGGCATTCGCATTCAATTCAATGATGGCAGCCGCATCATTTTCCGCCTCTCCGGCACCGGCACAGAAGGGGCAACCCTACGCGTCTATATCGAACGCTTTGAAGCAGATCAGCATAAACACAACATTGAAACGCAACAGGCACTTAAAGACCTAATCGCCTTTGCCCACAGCATTGCTGATATTCAAAAATATACCGGTCGCAGCAAACCGACTGTCATCACCTAAACAAGCCCAGCAAAAGGTCAGCGCTATTCAAAGTAATGATTAGCGCTGACCTTTATCAGGTTGCTACTGTAATTTTCACTAATGTAATTTGAATCATTTGAGGTGTGCCGCCACATCAGCTCAAACGCTGAGTTGCGACTATAATTATAGATACCAGTCAAACTATAACGGCTGCGATCTTCTTCCCGCACCCCCAGATCAACACCAGCACTCACGTTGGCATCACCATAGTTGCTGCTGCGATAATCAAACTTCGCCAGAGCTGAAAATTTGTCGCTAAAGTCATGCGCAATTGAAGCATATAAAGTATGGCGTGTCGGTGAAGCACTGACGAAGCTATTTGCCACGGCATAATCATCACGGTTATTCAATTCAAGCGAATAGCCCAAACGCAGCCTATCAACACTAAAACGACTACGATTTTCTAATGTAAAACGTTGTTTATGCCCTGAAAGATAGGCGTAACTCGGATCCAGATCATTATAAAAAGTTAAATCATATTTCAAACGCAAGCGCTGACCAGGGGCATATTTACGATCAACCCGCAGCTTTAAACTGGCCCGTTGCTGAAAAGCCACCGCGTCAATGGAGTCATGATATAGAACCAGCCCGGCCCTGCTACGCCAATCACGCAATGGCTGGCTAAAATAAACACCCGCACTCAAGAGACGATCATTATAGGCCGACAAATCAGCATAATGAGACACCGCTAGCGCAGCTTTTAGCTTTACACCGTCAAGACTATTACCGCTTAGCTGATAACTGCTGCTGCCATAGAAATCCAGATAGCTATCTGAACGATTGGCCGCTAAGGGGATATCGTCATTAATGCGGGTAACATTGTCATCACTGGCAAGACCTAAACTAACAAAGCTTTTTATTTTTCTAGATGCTGGCCCACGCTTTTCAATCTCAAGTTTTTCTAGCTGCTGTGCAGCCAATACTCTTACCCTGTCATCCTCTGCTGTTTTAAAACTAGTGGTAAAAGCCGCCTGCGCTGCCTCAGAATCATTTTGTTTTAAAGCAATCAAGCCGATATTGTAAAAGCTTAGCCCTGCCAAAGAATTATAGGCTGAGGCCTTTGTGAAATACTGCTGGGCATCAGCGTACTGGCCCAGCTTGTAATAGCTAGACGCCAGATTGTAGGCCAGTATAGCGTCCTCGTTACCTTGCTGACGAGACTGCAAAAAATACCCAATCGCCTGTTGAAATTGTTGTTGTTTAAATGCGCTGACGCCCTGCTCGAACGCGACATCAGCATAGGCGACTGATCCTTCAGCCAATAACAGCATGAAGAATAGCAGGCCTTTCAACTTAGATTCACGCTCCATATTTTACTTACCCAATCAAAATGCAAAAAAGGCCACCGTCTATAGAAGGTGGTCGTCATCTTTACTTATGACAGGCTGCTGCCATCCTACTCACCTTCTGGCTCATCCTCTGAATCTTCTAGTTCTTCTTCACGTTCTTCTTCACGTTCTTCTTCACGTTCTTCTTCACGTTCTTCGTCGCGTTCTTCTTCACGTTCTTCTTCACGTTCTTCTTCACGTTCTTCGTCGCGTTCTTCGTCGCGTTCTTCGTCGCGTTCTTCTTCACGTTCTTCTTCACGTTCTTCTTCACGTTCTTCTTCGCGTTCTTCTTCGCGTTCTTCTTCGCGTTCTTCTTCGCGTTCTTCTTCGCGTTCTTCTTCGCGTTCTTCTTCGCGTTCTTCTTCACGTTCTTCTTCGCGTTCTTCACCATGATCATCATCTTCGCGGTCAGAACCATTTTCGTCTTCAGCATCATCACGACCACTGTCATTTGCATCATCGTTTTGACGATCATGCTCCTGTAAACGCTCTCTGACACGTTCCAAAGCCTCACGCGCCTCAGGTGAGGCTACATCAGGAAGTTCCAAATACCGAACACCACGGTCATCTCTATCAACTGCCTCGATCACCTGGATAGTTATATCGTCATCAAAATCCACCGCAAAGCTCGGTGCAGAGATCATCAGCATCGAAGCGGCAATGGCTGTCAGTTTGAATGGTTTCATTCAAATACTCCTCAATTAATTCGGCATTAAACCCAACTTGACCTATTCACTACAGCCTGGGGCGCCATTTTGTTATCTACCCGAAGCCGAATACGGAGGATCTTTTTCTTGCCGCCCTGTTCCAGCGTGGCAACAAGTTCACCTGCCGCATTTACGTCCCCTGTTAAGGGCAAGGGCAAAATATTGCGCCCCTGCGTCAGGCTGGTCTGCCAGGAGAGTCGGCTTTCACCAGGAAAGCCAACCACCTCAATATTGT
Organism: uncultured Chromatiaceae bacterium; assembly: GCA_947259785.1. Taxonomy (GTDB): domain Bacteria; phylum Pseudomonadota; class Gammaproteobacteria; order Tenderiales; family Tenderiaceae; genus Tenderia. The sequence continues at coordinate 30,874 of CAMYNQ010000018.1, forward strand.
TCGGCAAATCAATACTTAGCGTCGCATCATCCATCGCATAGCCAACATCAAAAGCCAAATTAACTGTCTGCGGTGCAGCAACCGATATTACAATTTCGGGCATGCTATTAGGTTCAATGTCATTACCTTCAGGCAATATCCCTGCCACCACAAGCATCAAGGCAAAACCAGCCACGAGAGCAGAACTGAACCCGGCAACAAAACTACTACGATGTGGACGCTGCTTGACCTGGCTTGCAGCATGGGACACTGCTTGTTGCGCAAAACCCGCCCTCA
>CAMYNQ010000019.1 GCA_947259785.1 uncultured Chromatiaceae bacterium
TGACCTTCTTTAGTGCCTTGTAAAAGGCTTGAAATTGAGCCTGAGGTATCAACTTGCATGATTAGATGCTCCTAAGCAGAAATGCTTTAATTTTTTATCGGACATGATGGTCAAAACTTGAACAGTTGAGACTGTCATAATAGTGTTTTTGTGACGTATTACATGGCCACCTTTACGATCCCCGGTGCCATTACGGTGGCCAGGAGTTTGCGTTTTGAGGAGAGGTTTTGAACTTGTATTTGATCACCCTTGCCGGCATCAGCAAGGGCAAGGCCAGGCATGCGAACCGTGATACCGCCAGTTTCGGCAACAATACTGATACGACTGCCTTTATTAATGACTTTTTTAATCGTCAGGTCTCGTGGTGAAATAACGCTACCTTTTATCACGGAGCGTTTTGGTGACCTGCCGACCAGGTTATCGGCACTTTCAAAATAGCTGCTGCTGAGACGACTAATTTCACGTTTTTCAAAAGTGATGTCTGTAGCGCTGATAGGTGTGTGGCGTGACAGTGGTCGATTGGCAACAGCAATGGTGATATATGTTTTTACCTTGATGGGGATGTAGACAGTCCAAGGCTTGCTTGTTTCGCACTTCACGATCACTGTCATATTGCCGCTATTGATACGCTGGCTTAGGGGGGTGACAGTCAATGGTTGTTGACACTTGTTAAGTCTCAACCTTGGATCAAGACGCCCGGTTTCTATGGTGCTGTTTTGATTGTGGGTGACCATCTTTTTAGCGGCGAAATCAGTGGCGGCTTTGCGAATATCGTCTAAGGGGTGAAGCTCAGATGCCTGAGACTGCCCTGCCAGCGCTAAAACGCTGGTGAGCATCAGGTGCTTGAAGTGTTTTACAATTTTCTGCATGTCAAATAATCGTTGCTTGTCTTCTATATTGTGATTAAAAGCAAAAATCGTGCCGTCTTAAAAGTTCTCAAGATAATCAGATATTGGCCCGATATATGGTCAACGAAGAATTTTTACTTAATGGCAGGGGACAATTTCGATGGCGAGTGTGATGGACTCAGTTGATCAGAGGACGCAGTTAGCTGGCCATAACCGTTTGGAATTATTGCTATTTCGCCTTTCGGGTAAGCAGCGCTTTGGAATAAATGTATTTAAAGTTCAAGAAGTGGTGCAGTGCCCGGCGCTTACACAGATTCCTCATTCACACGCGGTAGTGCGTGGTGTTGCCACCATGCGCGGCAAAACCATTCCGGTAATGGATATGAGGATGGCAATTGGCGGGCCAGCGGTAGAAGACCTTTCCAAGAGTTTCATGATTGTGACTGAATATAATCGTGCAACCCAGGCATTTTTAGTCGGTGGGGTTGAGCGTATTGTTAATCTGAACTGGTCAGATATTATGCCACCGCCAAAAGGCTCGGGTAAGGACAGTTACTTGACGGCTGTGACCAAACTGGACGAAGAGTTGATTGAAATCATCGATGTTGAAAAAATCATGGCTGAGGTGAGTAATGCTTCAACAGAGGTTTCTGAAGAGCTGACACAAAATATTGAAGATAAGGTTAAAGAGCAGCATGTATTGGTTGTTGATGATTCCAGTGTTGCTCGTAACCAGGTTAAGCGTACTCTTGAACAGTTGGGAATAAGCTGCACCCTGGCAAATAACGGTTATGAAGGGCTAAAAGTCCTGCGGCAGTGGGCTGAAAATAATGATCCAATACTGGATCATCTCGCCATTGTATTATCGGATATTGAGATGCCGGAAATGGATGGCTACACTTTGACTACTGAGATTCGTAAGGACTCAAGATTGGCAGGGCTGTTTATTATGCTACACACCTCTTTGAGTGGTACGTTTAACCATGCCATGGTTGAAAAGGTGGGGGCGAATCTATTTGTGCCAAAATTTAAACCGGATGAGTTGGCGACTACGATCATGGCTCGGGTCAGAGAATTTATCGAGGAAAGAGGTTATTAAATTTCCCCCGGCTTAAAAGGCAATAGCTATGCGTGTTCGCCAGTATTTGTAGTTATTATTAAATTTCAGGGATAGAAGTTTTGAATCAATCAATTTCAGCGCGTGATTATGATTCCTTTCGCCAGTTTCTAGAAGAAGCTTGTGGAATTGTCTTGGGTGACAATAAGCAATACCTGGTTGCCAGTCGCCTGAATCGTTTGCTTAAAGAGCTCGATGTGAGCTCTGTCGGTGAGTTGATCGTGCAGCTAAAGAAACAGCCGCGTTCGGGCTTGCGTGAACGCATTATCGATGCAATGACGACAAACGAGACATTTTGGTTTCGAGATAATCATCCCTATGAATTGTTAAAAGATCTCATTTTACCTGAGCTGACCAAGAAACGATCTAGTCAGTTAAAGATATGGTCTGCAGCCAGTTCTTCAGGTCAGGAACCCTACTCAATTAGCATGATTTTGCAGGAATACCTGAAAAGTCGTCCTGGCAGTTTGACAAATAATATTCAGATTTTGGGCACGGATATTTCACCGACCATGTTGGAGATGTGTCGTTCAGGTGTTTATGATGCATTGGCTCTATCACGCGGGTTGTCGCCTGAACGTAAAAAACGCTTTTTCCAGCAGCAGGGTGATTTGTGGCAGGTAACAGATGAAATTCGCAATAGGGTTCGTTTTTCAGAGCTAAATCTCATGAATAGTTATGCCTCACTGGGGCAGTTCGATATTGTTTTTTGTCGTAATGTATTGATCTATTTTTCTTCAGAACTCAAACGTGACATCTTGCGGCGTATTTCCCAGACGCTGGCACCAGGGGGGTATCTGTTTCTGGGGTCAACGGAAACCATCGCCAGTTACTCTGATGACTTTGAAACGGTGCGGCATAAGGGCGGGATCGTCTATCAACTTAAATCAGGTGGCTCAACCCCAACGACACCCAGTTTTCCTCGTGCAACGTTGGATCGTAGTTAGTCTCTTCTTACATCACTTCCAGTAACATAATTGATCAGTGAACTTTGCCGCTTAGCGGCAGGGATTTGCCTATTGTTGTAACTCTCTGTTGTATCCCTCTTGTAACTTAATGAAAACAAAACGATTTTCATTTTGGCATTGTGCTTGCAATATGTTTTGCAAACAGGAGTTATATGATGGCAATTAGTTTAGATAATGTTTTTGGCGTACATGAAGCAGCGTTAAGGCTCAGGGCACAACGCACTGAGGTGCTTGCTTCTAACCTGGCCAATGCTGACACGCCTAATTATAAAGCTAAAGATATCGACTTTCAGGCGGCGATGAAACAAGCCACTAGTTCATCAGGTGGTGGTGTATTAAAGACTACTCAAAAAGGGCATATCAGTAGTGCAGGTCTTGGTGGGCATGGCGGCCTAGATGCTCATGTCAAATTTCGGATGCCTACTCAACCATCTCTGGATGGTAATACCGTCGAGACACATGTTGAACAGGCGGCGTTTGCCAAGAGTGCCATGGAATATCAGGCAACGCTGCGTTTTTTTGAAGGTAAAGGCAAAGGCATCATTAATGCAATAAAGGGAGGTAATAACTAATGGGGATGTTTAATGTGTTCGATGTGGCTGGCTCGGCAATGAACGCACAAACGGTGCGCCTGAATACCATCTCTAGCAACCTGGCAAATGCAGACAGCGTCAGTGGTAATCCAGATCAGGTTTATAAGGCCAAAAATCCTGTCTTTGAAACTTTGCTAAAACAGGAGTTGGGTAATAACTCCGTTGGTGTACAGGTGAAGGAAATTATGGAAAGTAATGCTCCACCATTGATTCGTTATGAGCCAAATCATCCACTCGCTGATGCTCAAGGAAATGTCTATTCAGCGAATATCAATACCATTGAAGAGATGGCCAATATGATGTCTGCCTCACGTAATTACCAGAACAATGTTGAAGTATTCAACACATCTAAACAGCTATTGATGCAAACCATCAATATGGGTCGTTAACAGGGAGATAAGTAATGGCCAACGCAATTGATACAAATGTTCTAGGTAATCTTGGCTTGATGAGTCAGCCAGCAGCTAGGCAGGCTAACGATGATCTGGGTGAAGATGCTTTTCTCAAGTTGGTGATTACCCAAATGCAAAACCAAGATCCCATGAAGCCAATGGAAAATGGTGAATTTCTCAGCCAACTGGCCCAGTTTAAGTCAGTCACTGGGATTGACGAATTGAAGAATTCAGTCGAGAAAATGGCAACGGCATTGCAATCCAATCAGGCCTTGCAGGCATCTTCGTTGGTGGGGCGCTGGATAGTTGCCCCAAGTGATAATGCTGAGCTTTGGGATGAAATTGGTATGGCGGGTTCTGTTGATGTACCAGGCACGGCCAGTCAGGTTGTTGTTTCGGTCAAAAGCAGAAGCGGTGAGTTGATCAAACAAATAGATCTTGGTGCGCAGCAGTCTGGCACGGTTAATTTTAACTGGGATGGTGTGGGTGCCAATGGCGATCAATATCCGGCTGGCCAGTACAAGGTTGAAGCAACAGCAAAGATTGGCAATGAATTTGAGGCCATTGAAACAAATGCAATTGTTCCAGTCGATAGTGTTTTGCTTGGTCGGGTGGGTGAACCGATGACGGTAACGACATCGCTACTGGGCGATGTAAAGCTGTCAGATGTTAAACAAATAATGTAGACAATAGGAGAAAAGTTATGCCGTTTCAAATAGCGATTAGTGGTTTGAATGCAGCATCCGCTGATTTGAAGACAACCGGGAACAACGTTGCCAATTCAGGCACAACCGGCTTTAAATCCTCACGGGCTGAATTTGTTGATGTGTTTTCCGTCGGTTATGGTAGTAGTTCTGCGACTTCGATTGGCGGTGGTGCCCGTCTGGCCAAGGTATCGCAGCAGTTTTCACAAGGCAATATCGATTACACCAATAACAATCTTGATCTGGCGGTGAATGGCCAGGGCTTTTTTGTTCTCGAAGACGATGGTTCGCCAGTCTATTCTCGTGCAGGTGCCTTTTCACTGGACAGGGAAGGTAATGTTGTCAACAGCAATGGCCACCGGTTGCAGGCTTTTTCAGCGCGCGCTGATGGTACATTTGACACCGGGAGCTATGATGATTTGAGATTGTTGGCGTCTGAGGGTGTACCGCAGGCCACTGATGTGGGTGGGTCGGTTGAGTTTTCTTTAAACCTTGATGCCAATGCTGACGTGCCAACACTGCCATGGGTTGCGGGTGCGTTTCCACCTAATGCAGATGCGTACAACAGCTCGACATCACTAACAACCTACGACTCTCTTGGCAGAGCAAATACATTAACGACCTATTATCGGAAAACAGCAAACCCAAATGAGTGGAGCGTTTATGCCTCAGTGACAGATCATTTAGGGGGTATTAGTGAAGTTAGGACGTCTGCACCTGACGTGCAAGCGGATGGCGGGTTTCTGCTGCAATTCGGTAACGATGGCACCGTGACCAGTCCAGCGCCGCCGCAGAAGATGGTAATGGATGGCCAGCTGTTTAATCCGATTGGGGCCAATCCAGTGACGTTTTCTCTGGATTACGCTAACGCGACCCAATACGGTAGTCCTTTTTCAATCAGTTCTTTAACTCAGTATGGTTATTCCACCGGTGAACTGAGTGGTATCGATATCGATTCGGAAGGTGTGGTGTCAGCCCGTTATACCAATGGTCAATCGTCAACTTTAGGTAAGGTTGCCTTGGCAAATGCGACCAACCCACAAGGTTTACAGTCGCTGGGTGATAGTGTCTGGGGTGAAACATTTGCGGCAGGGATGCAGCCTGCAGGTGAGGCGGGTACCTCTAATTATGGGCTGATTCAGTCAGGCGCACTGGAGGCGTCGAATGTGGATGTGGGCGAACAGTTGGTTAATCTGATTACTGCTCAGCGTAACTTCCAGGCGAATGCCCAGGTCATTAGCACTGCTGATACAGTGACTCAGACCATCATCAATATTCGTTAATAGCGTTATTGGCTAAAGACAGGTGACTCATGGATAAGGTTTTATACATAGCAACGAGTGGTGCCAAAGAGTTGATGTTGGCGCAGACCATTAATGCCAATAATCTGGCCAATGCCAATACCGTTGGATTCCGTGAGGATCAGTCTTTTCACAAGGCGCTGCAACTTTCAGGGGAGGGCCATTCAAGTCGGGCCTATGTCGGCACGCAGGGACAAGCGGCCGATTTTTCTCCGGGAACCTTGATGTCAACCGGTCGTGACCTGGATGTTGCTATTCAGGGTGAGGGCTGGTTTAGCGTACAAGGACTCGATGGAACCGAGGCCTATACGCGTGCGGGTGATCTGCATGTCACCCCCGCGGGCCTACTCGTCAATGCCGCTGGCCATCCGCTTATCGGTAACAATGGCGGGCCGATTACTTTGCCGCCGTTTGAAAAGGTTGAGATTGGTGGTGATGGCACTATTTCGGTCATTCCGAGTGGTCAGGCGGCGACGACATTGGCTGTGGTCGACCGCATTAAAATGGTTAAGCCAGAAAATAACGCGATTGAAAAAGGTACTGATGGGCTGTTCCGTACTAAAGATGGTACGGAGGTTGCAAGTGATGCAAGTACGCGACTGGTTTCTGGCGCACTGGAAACGAGCAACGTTAACGTAGTTGAAACGATGGTCAGAACAATGGAATTGGCGCGTCGGTTTGAACTGCAAATAAAGGTAATGGAACAGGCCAAGTCACTGGATGAGTCTTCGGCATCCATCATGAAGATGGGTTAGTCAAAGAGTTGAGTAAGGAGTAGAGCGATGAGTAATGCACTCTGGGTAGCAAAAACAGGATTGGACGCGCAGCAGACGCGGATGTCGGTTATTTCGAATAACCTTGCCAACGTTAATACCACTGGTTTTAAACAAAGCCGTGCAGCATTTGAAGACCTGCTTTATCAAAATGTACGTCAGGCAGGTGCTCAGTCGTCACAGGATACGATTCTGCCATCAGGTTTAATGTTGGGAACCGGGGTGCGTACCGTTGCGACAGAAAAGATTTTTTCTCAGGGAAACCTGGTGCAAACAGACAATGCGCTGGATGTGGCTGTGCAGGGGCAAGGTTTTTTTCAGATCCTGCGTCCAGATGGTGGTCTTGGTTATAGCCGTGCCGGCAACTTTCAGACAGATGCTCAAGGTCAGTTGGTCACCTCCAACGGCTATCAATTACAACCGGCAATTACCATCCCTGAAGATGCACAGGCAATTACGATTGGTACTGATGGCGTCGTATCTGTGATGCAGCCAGGCCAAGCGGCGCCAACACAAGTGGGTGCAATTCAATTGGCTGATTTTATAAATCCCGCCGGTTTGCAGCCTGCCGGTGAGAATATGTATTTGGAGACGGCAGCGAGTGGTGCTCCACAAATTGGCACCCCAGGTTTAAATGGTCTAGGTTCTGTGCAACAAGGTTCACTTGAAACATCGAACGTCAATGTAGTTGAAGAAATGGTCAACATGATTGAAGCACAACGTGCCTATGAGATGAATTCAAAAGTGATTTCATCGGTGGATCAGATGCTGCAGTACGCGACTAATAACCTATAGGTTTAGGAGGGCGTAATGAATAGCTATTTTCAAAGCCGTCTTTTTTCAGTGATGAATATGCTGCTGCTATCTATGTTATCTGTCGGCTGTTCAACATCGCCGTCAAAGATGGCAGCAGAAGGTTTTGAAACAATTCGTCCACCTTATATTAGTCCGCCGCCACCGCAGCAGGGAGCAATTTTTCAGGCGGGTTATGGCCTGGCCCTGTATGAAGATATTCGTGCCCATCAGGTCGGTGATATTTTAACTGTCGTCCTATCTGAGAATACCAATGCCTCGAAACAGGCCTCTACCAGTACTGCCAAAGATTCAAATATAGATATTGCCAATCCTGTTTTATTTGGCAGACAGCTAGGTTTTGATTTGCCTCGTCCCTTCAGTAGTAATTTGAAAGGCTCTTCGCTTGCAACAACAGTTGATAACTCGAGTTCATTTGATGGTGAAGGTGATTCGGCACAAAGCAATAGTTTGACAGGCAGTGTCACAGTGACGGTTGCTGAAGTATTACCCAATGGCAATTTGATTGTGCAGGGACAAAAGCACATGACCATTAATCAGGGTGACGAATTCGTTCGTTTCTCAGGCATCGTCCGGCCGTCGGATATCAATCCAGATAATACGGTGTTGTCGACTAAGGTTGCCAATGCCCGTATCGCCTATGTGGGTGAGGGGATGGTCGCAGACGCGAATTCACAGGGTTGGTTGGGGCGCTTTTTCAATAGTAAATGGTGGCCATTTTAGTGGTTAAGGAGTCGGTGATGGCGCTTAAACAGACATTAAAACTCATTCTAGTGATGTTGCTGGTTTCATCTAACGCTGCATACGCAGAAAGAATTAAAGACCTGGCCTCGGTGGCAGGGGTTCGTTCAAATCAGCTGGTTGGCTATGGTCTGGTGGTTGGCCTTGACGGCACGGGTGATCAGACAACACAGACACCATTTACTATTCAAAGTATCAAGAGCATGCTAGTGCAGTTTGGTGTCACCATTCCGCCTAATGTGAATCCGCAATTGAAAAATGTCGCGGCCGTTTCGTTGCATGCTAGCTTGCCGGCTTTTGCCAAGCCAGGGCAAAAGATCGATGTCACCGTTGCCTCACTGGGTAATGCCAAGAGTTTACGCGGTGGAAGTTTGTTGATGTCACCATTGAAAGGGGCGGACAATAAAATCTATGCCGTGGCTCAAGGTAATTTAGTTGTTGGTGGTTTTGGTGTCGCAGGTTCTGATGGTTCAAAGGTCTCTCTGAATATCCCCAGTGCCGGACGTATACCTGGTGGCGCGATGGTCGAACGTGCCGCACCGACTCAGTTTGGTGATGAAGACAGCCTGGTGCTGAACCTGTTTGGTCCTGACTTTACTACCGCACACCGGCTTGCTGATGCCATTAATGAAAAGATTGGCATGGGAACAGCCAAACCAATTGATGGTTCGTCTATAAGGATTCACGCGCCGCGTGATACTGCGCAGCGAGTTTCTTATGTTTCCCTAATTGAAAACCTGACCCTTGAGCCGGGTGAACAATCAGCTCGTATTGTGGTGAACTCACGCACAGGAACCGTTGTGATTGGCAGGCATGTGCGTGTAACTTCCGCTGCGGTAACGCACGGCAGTCTGACTGTAACGATTACTGAAAAGCCAACCGTTAGTCAGCCCGCGCCTTTGTCAGCAGGTGGTAGCACGGTGGTGGTACCTACCTCAGACATAAGTGTGGAGCAGGAAAGCAGCAAAATGTTTTTGTTTGACCCCGGTATTTCTTTAGGCGAGATTGTGCGTGCGGTGAATACTGTGGGTGCAGCACCAGGTGATTTGATTGCTATTCTAGAAGCACTCAAAGAAGCCGGTGCACTGCGAGCCGAGTTGGTGGTGATTTAGCGATGACCTCGGCAGTCAATCCTGGTGGCATCTATACCGATACCAGCTCGCTAAGGGCGCTGAAGAGTGTGGCATCAAAGGATGCCTCTTCGGCGCTGGAAAAGACTGCTGAGCAATTCGAATCGTTGTTTATTCATATGATGATGAAGTCGATGCGTTCCACCACCAGTGGTGAGGGCATTTTTGATAGTGAGCACAGCCAGTTCTATCAGGAAATGTTTGACCAGCAGCTATCTGTGGATATGGCTAAGAAACGCCAGGTTGGGATTGCGGAGATGTTGATCAGTCAGTTGGGTGGTCAGGAGGCAAAAGATCCACAGGCAGCGGGCCAGGATGATACCAGTACCAAGCTTGATTTGGATCGCTTACGCTTACGTCGGCCAGTTTCGAATGTTGTTATCGAAGCCTTCGCACCATTGGCAGGCGCCAGTCAGGAATCCATTAAAGGTTTTGAATCGCCTCAGGACTTTGTCGACAAGCTCATGCCTCTGGCTGAAAAATATGCGGTTGAACTTGGGGTTGAACCGAAGGTGTTATTGGCTCAATCAGCGCTTGAGACCGGCTGGGGCAAACATGTGATTCGTTATACAAATGATGTGTCGACCCATAATCTGTTTAATATCAAGGCAGATAGCCGTTGGGATGGAGCGAAAGCGGTTGTGTCGACTTTAGAGTACGAACAGGGCAAGCCGCAGCGTCAGCATGCCGCTTTTCGCTCGTACGCAACATTTGAGGCAAGTTTTAAGGATTACGTTGATTTTATTAAGTCAGGGCAACGTTATCAAACGGCGCTGGAAAGTGCTGCTGACAGTGAGGCCTATGTGAATGCACTGCATCAGGCCGGTTATGCGACTGATCCTCAGTATGCCAACAAAATTAACAAAATAATGTCCGGTGAGGTGTTTGAGTCAGGCCGTGCATCGACTTAAGGCTTCGTCCTAAGGGCCGATAACTTAAGCTAAGGGGGGCTGTCACTGCACAGCTTCGTGAATTTTCTGCATTGGGTGGAGCTTTGAAATGTCAGGCATGTTGGGAATCGGTATCAGTGGTTTGCTGGCCTATCAGCGCTCCTTGCAGACGGTTAGCCATAACGTCGCTAATGCCAATACCGAAGGTTATAGTCGTCAGCGTGTTGAACTTGGTTCTCAAACGCCTTTGTTTCAGGGGGGTGGTTTTATTGGTACCGGTGTTAAAGTGCAAAATGTTGAGCGGGTTTATGATGAATTTCTCACTAACCAAGTTCGCACTTACACTTCAAGCGCCAGTCACGCTGATGTTTTTGAAACGTTTTCCAGTTCCATAGATGAAATGCTGGCCGATCCTGATGTTGGTATGTCACCGGCGATTAATGATTTTTTCTCAGAGTTACAGGCTGTCGCAAATGACCCATCATTGATTCCTGCACGGCAATCCATGTTTACCCAGGCTGAGACCTTGGTTGACCGCTTTTCATACCTTAACCAACGTATGGAAGATACCCGTGGCCAGGTAAACCAGCAAATGAAAAACGTGGTTGCTGATGTTAACGGGTTGGCAGCAGGCATTGCTGAGCTAAACAGGAATATTTCCCTTGCGCCAGGGAGTAACCCGCCAAATGACTTGCTTGATCAACGCGATGTTTTGTTGAGTCAGCTGGCTGAAAAGATCTCAATTTCAACTGTCGAACAAGATAATGGCGCTGTAAATGTCTTTTTTGGTAATGGCCAATTGCTGGTAATGAATTTTGACTCTAATCAGTTACGGACTCAACCTAATGAGTTTGATGTGCGCCAACTTCAGGTCGGTATTGAAAGAGGTATCGGGAACTGGGACGATATCTCGAATCAGGTGTCAGGTGGACATTTGGGCTCTTTGTTTGATTTTCGAGAGCAGGTATTAAATAGCGCCCAAAATTCGCTTGGAGTTTTGGGCATAGGCATGGCCGATAACTTTAATACGCAACATAAGCTAGGGCAGGATTTGAATGGTGCTCTAGGTAAAGATTTTTTCAACGTGCCGGCGCTTGAAGTGCTGCCGAGTTCTGGCAATGATGTCAGTGCTCCATTTAATGGCCAAGTTGCGTCAACAATGACAGATTCCGGTAAGCTGACCGGGGATGAGTATTTGTTGAGCTATTCGTCGGCAACCGGTTATTCAATTAGACGTCAGTCTGATGGTTTTACTGAGAATATCGGTGCGGCCCTAAGCTATGATCCATCTGCAGATATCCCGAGCGCGACGTTTCAGGATTATGGTTTTTCACTTTCGCTGGCAAGCGGTGCGCTTCAAGATGGTGATTCATTTCTGATCAGGCCGGGTCGTCGCGGTGCACAGGACTTAAGTTTAAATATTACCAACCCTACTGAGATTGCAGCCGCAGCACCTGTTAGAACGTCGGCGAATATTTTAAGCAACTCGGGCAATGGCGTGATCAGCCCGGGAGTTGTTACTGACACAGCTAATATGCCTTTATCTAGTGATATTGTGATGCGGTTCGATGGTACTAACGTCAATGTTACCGGGCCGGCACCATGGAATGGACTGTCATTTGCCTATAATGATAGTGCTGAAGTTACTACGTTGTCGGGACTCAAGTTTAGCATTAGCGGTACTCTGGCCGTGGGAGACGAATTCACTATCGAGAGTAATAGCAATGGTGTTGGTGATAATCGCAACGCGCTATTGTTGTCAGGTCTGCAAAATCAAACTTTGATGGAGGGGGGCACCGCGAGCTATGTAGACTATTATGGTGGTGTAGTTGCTGATGTGGGAATACAGACTAAGCAGGCGCAATTGACTAGAGGTGCCCAAGAAAATTTGCTGGCACAGGCTGTGAATTCAAGAGACTCCCTGATGGGTGTTAATCTTGATGAAGAGGCGGCGAACTTGGTCAAATTTCAGCAGGCCTATCAGGCTGCCTCACAGGTGATTGTAGCCTCAAATGAGATGTTTCAATCGTTATTGTCGGCATTGAGGAGATAATCAGTTATGCGTATTTCAACTCAAATGATTCAGCGGTTAGCTGTCGGTGGGATTCTGGATCAGCAAAGTAATCTCAGCAAGACACAGCAGCAATTGGCAAGTGGTAAGCGGATTCTGTCGCCATCTGATGATCCATCGGGAACTACCCAGGCCTTGGCCTTGAAGCAGCAACTTGCCCAAAATGGGCAGTACAGTAGCAACATCGATCGGCTTAAATCCAGACTGGAAGCTGAGGAAAGCGTGCTTGAGGGTGTGGGTAATGCGTTGCAGCGTGTGCGCGAATTGGCTGTGCAAGGGTTTAACAGTACCTACGACCAACAGAGCCGGACGAGCATTGCCACAGAGGTGAGGCTGCTTCTTGATGAGGTGCTCAGTCTGGCCAATTCAAAGGATGGTAGTGGTGAGTTTTTGTTCTCAGGCTATCAATCCCAGACGCAACCCTTTGTTGACGGCGGCCTCGGTAATTATTCCTATCAGGGTGATCAGGCCCAGCGGCGTATGCAAATCAGCCCTACCCGTGAGGTTCAGTCATCAGATTCTGGGAGTGAAATCTTCGAGAACCTGGATGTTGTTGCTGGCGGCAAACAGAATATTTTCAAAACTATTTATGATTACGCGACGGCTTTAGAAGCGAACAATCCTGGTGGTAATATTCTAGCGGATCTCGATACTGCGTTGGATAGCGCATTCACAACGCGAGCGAAAGTTGGTGCCCGTATCAATGCGGTGAATGCCCAGGAACAGATAAACCAACAGTACGAAACGCAGACGAAGGCGGTGTTGTCTGATATTGAGGATCTTGATTTCGCAGAAGCCATTGGTCGAATGAATATAGAATTGGCGGGTTTGCAAGCAGCGCAGCAATCATTTCAGCGTATACAGAATCTGTCGCTGTTCAATGTTCTTTAACTGAGAATGAGTATTTAATAATTTTTTTGAGCTGATATGCTAGCTAATTGAATTGTTATTTAAGCTGGCACGTGTTCACTGCGTGGCTGGTTATCTTGGTTGGTAACAGTCATTCAAATTGTTTTGAATAATCTACATGTGCCTGTTCAAAGTCCTCAAGCCTGCCAACATCCATCCAGTATTCCCGTAAAGGAAAACTGCCAACGGGTAGGTCTTGATCCAAAAGTTTGTTAACCAAATCCGGCATGTCGAAGAATTGCTCGGTCGGTATCTGTTTTATGGCCTCTGGTTCGAGTACGTAGATTCCTGCATTGACAAAGCTGTATTGAATCGGCTTCTCTTTCAGTTCCACAATACGGTGTTCATCGAGTTTTACCACACCATAGGGCACTTGCTGGCGATGTTCTCTCACACACATGGTGACGATATTCTTTTGTTGTTGATGGAAAGCGAGTAGGCGCACAAAATCAACTTTGGTTAGCAAGTCGCCGTTCATAATAAAAAACGGAGCATCGGGTTGTTCTGGTAGCAGGCTTAAGGCCCCTGCCGTGCCCATACGTTGCTCTTCTTCAATATAGTCAATTTCAACATTCCAGTGTTCGCCATTGCCAAAATGGTTACGGATCATGTCACCTTTGTAGTTGATGCAAAGGCGAAAGCGATGAAAGCCTTGGGCGATAAAGCTTTCAAGGATAGTTTCAAGAATGGGTTTGCTGCCAATTTCCAATAATGGTTTCGGGATGTCATCTGTTAGGGGTCTGAGGCGTGAACCCAGCCCTCCCGCCATTAGTACAATAATATTGTCACGTTGTGGTTCTTCAGGGGGGATAAGAATTGTCAGGCGCTTTACGCAGCCCTTGGCGTCGAGCAAGGGTAGATGGCGTAACTCGTGGCGCATCATTGTTCGCTGCCAGACGCTGGTTTGCTCATCCACAAGCCCAGTAACTGGGTTGGCATTCATAAACTCGGCTATTTCGGTTTCAAGGCTATTGCCATGCAAAATTGCGCGGCGGATATCACCATCAGTCACGGTGCCGAGCAGGTGGTCATTTTCATCGACTACCAGGGCGATTTGTATTGCCCCTTGGTCAATGGCTTGCATCACCTTATGGATGGTTGCAGATGGAGCGACGGCAATTTTTTTCCAATCATGCATATCGGTTTCTTCTTGTCTTATCGGAATGATTGGCGCTAGGCGCATTTTTCCTGTTTCAAACAGGAGGACATTGTGTTTTACTTTTAAACGCAACGTAACAACCTGATTTTAGTGATAATGTTAAGCATATGTCCATCAACTTTTATCATTTGCACTACACAGATAAATCAATATGAAAATATGCAATAAAAAGGCCATGATGCCGTGCTTTAAGAACTCTCTGGCATAAAACATGAATAGTTATCCTGTCATGATAGTAGATGCCATTAAAAGCGTTTTAAGGGATGTTGAGCACCCAGTGTCGTTACATGAGCCAAGTTTCATTGGTCGAGAGTGGCAGTTGCTTAAGGATTGTCTTGATTCCGGTTATGTCTCTTCTGTGGGTGAGTATGTCGACCGTTTTGAACAGCAATTAGCCCAGTATTTAGGGGTCGAGCATGTTGTAGCGGTGGTCAATGGCACGGCCGCCCTACATGTCAGCCTGTTACTAGCAGGGGTTAAACCAGGTGATGAAGTTATTGTGCCAACATTGACCTTTGTCGCGACGGCCAATGCAGTGAGTTATTGTGGCGCTATTCCTCACTTTGCCGATTCTGAACAGTCCACGCTTGGTCTGGATCCGGCAAAACTGAGGCAATATCTTGCCGGTATCTTGCAGCTGGATGACGGACAATGGCTGAACCGCAACACTGGGCGTCGAGTTGCTGCCATTGTGCCGATGCATGCCTTTGGTCATCCGGTGGACATGGATGCGCTTAATGAAATTGCTGGGTTATACGGATTGCCGGTGGTTGAGGATGCAGCTGAGTCGCTGGGGAGTTGTTATAAAGATCGCATGACGGGAACCTTGTCCAGCCTGGCTGCTATTAGTTTTAACGGCAACAAAATTCTTACAACCGGTGGCGGCGGGGCTATCGTAACCAACGACAAGGTGCTGGCCAAGCGGGCCAAACACCTAACCACAACAGCGAAAATGCCGCATCGTTGGCAAATCAGTCATGATGAAGTTGGCTTTAATTACCGTATGCCCAATATCAATGCCGCCTTAGGTTGTGCCCAGCTTGAACAGTTAGCAGGTTTTATAGAGCGAAAAAGAAGCCTGGCTGAAACGTATAAGAAGACATTTTCAGACGTAGTAGGTGTTGATTTTTTTCAAGAACCAGAGTTTGCCTGCAGTAATTATTGGCTAAATGTCTTGTTGCTGGATGAGGCGAAGCCGGAAATTTGCAATGAGGTGCTTGAGGCATTGAATAACGAATCAATCATGGCCCGTCCGTCGTGGACCTTGATGCATAAGTTGCCTATGTATCAGGGCTGCCCGCGAATGGATTTATCTGTGGCTGAAAATCTGGAACAACGTTTGATATGTATCCCCAGTAGTCCATTTTTAAGCCAGGCAGGTGATCATGCGTAAGGTCTGCGTTGTCACTGGTACCCGGGCTGACTATGGGCTGCTTTACTGGTTGATGAAAGAGATCGACGCTGCTACAGATACAGAGCTTCAATTGTTGGTTACTGGGATGCATTTGTCACCGGAATTCGGATTGACCTGGAAGCAGATTGAAGCGGATGGTTTTTGTATTACGGCTAAGGTCGATATGCAGCTCTCGTCAGATACCCCTGCTGGAATTACTAAATCCATGGGCCATGGCATGATCGGTTTTGCCGATGCCTTGGCAGATTTGAAACCGGATATTTTAGTGGTTTTGGGGGATCGGTTTGAAATTTTCGCTGCAGCCAGTGCGGCAATGGTGGCTCGAATTCCTATTGCCCATATCCACGGAGGCGAGGCAACAGAAGGTTTGATTGATGAGCCAATTCGACACTCGATTACAAAGATGTCTCATCTGCATTTCACAGCTGCTGAAGAGTATCGCAGGCGTGTGATTCAAATGGGAGAGAATCCCGCCACTGTATTTAATGTTGGTGCTGCCGGGCTTGATAATATTGAGCAATTGGCCTTGCTTAACCGGGAAGAATTTGAAGGGGCGATTGGATTTAAGCTGGCAGGCAAGAATCTAATCATTACCTTTCATCCCGTTACCCTGGAAGATTCCACTGCTAAACAGCAATTTTCACAGCTTCTCCAGGCGCTTGACCGGCTAAATGATGCCCATTTGATTTTTACCAAGCCTAATGCGGATTGTGATGGCCGCATCATCATTGAAATGATTGATGACTATGTTGCTTTGAATAAAGATAAAGCGATTTCTTTTACCTCCATGGGGCAGTTGCGTTATTTATCGGCGCTGCAACACGTCGACGCGGTAATCGGGAACTCTTCCAGTGGTCTGATAGAAGCGCCCAGTTTTAGGATTGGCACGGTGAATATTGGTGATAGGCAAAGAGGGCGTATCAAGGCGAAGAGTGTGATTGATTGTCAGCCGGAGTGTGGTTCGATCCTGGCTGCGATTGATCAGCTCTATAGTGATGAATTTCAGGATAGGTTGAGACAGGTTATTAACCCTTATGGGCAAGGAGGAATGGCGAAAAAGGTTGTTGGTATTCTGCGTCGCTATCCCCTTGATGGCATCCTTAAAAAGTGCTTTTATGACCTGGAGGTAAAAGCGTGAGAATACTGTTTGTCGGCACAGTTCGATTTTCTGAAAAGATGTTGCGCAAGCTGATTGAGATCAACGCCGACGTGGTTGGTGTAGTGACCGGGCCTGACTCTGGGCTCAATGCTGATTACGCGGATCTAGCCTCGATCTGTATTGGTAAAGATATTGTCTGCCACATCACAGACGATATTAACACCTCAAAGACTATCGCTTGGGTGAAACAACAAAGCCCGGATGTGATTTTCTGTTTTGGTTGGTCGCGTTTGTTGGGGGCTGAATTTCTTGCGTTGCCTAAGATGGGCGTGATTGGTTTTCATCCTACCGAGTTGCCAAAAAACAGGGGGCGGCACCCTTTGATCTGGACCCTGGTACTTGGATTAAAGGAGACAGCATCCACTTTTTTCTTTATGGATGCTGGGGCCGATAGCGGCGATATTCTTAACCAAATAGTGATTCCAGTGACTGATGTTGATGACGCCTCGTCACTATATGAAAAAGTAGAGCTGGTTGCAGAGGCTCAGCTGGTGGAGATTGTGGCTAGTTTGGAAAGTGGTGATTACGCAAGAATTAGCCAGAATGAAACCAAGGCAAACTACTGGCGGAAACGTAGCGTAAACGACGGTCGTATAGACTGGCGAATGTCGGCACACTCTATTCATAACTTAGTTCGTGGCTTAACTCGACCTTACATCGGTGCAGAATTTTGTCTTGGCGGTGAGGTTTACAAGGTTTGGCGCAGTCGGCCGTTAGCCATTGCAGGAACAGAAAACGCGGAACCGGGAAAGGTGCTTGAGGTTACCAACGGGGGCAATGTAACGGTTAAGTGCGGAGAACAGTGCATTGAACTGTTGGAAACGGAACCCGTATTGCACGTAAATAAAGGACAGTATTTATGAGTACCGTATTGGTTGTTGCACCTCACCCTGATGATGAAACCCTTGGCTGTGGCGGTGCATTGCTCAGGCATAAGGCTGAGGGGGATGAAGTGCATTGGTTGATCATGACCAGCATGCATGAATCGCAGGGTTATTCCTTATCTAAAATAGATGAGCGTAGCAAGGAAATAGGTTCGGTCACCGAGCAATATAAATTTGATGGCGTTCACGCACTTAATTTTCCGACAACAGAACTGGATACCTGTCCTCGAGGCGAGTTGGTTGCCGCAGTGGCCAAGGTGTTTGAAAACATTGAACCGACAATTGTGTATCTGCCTTACCGTAAAGATATTCACAGTGATCACAAGATAACTTTTGATGTGGCGGCTGCCTGCACCAAGTCGTTTCGTTACCCATCGCTTAAATCGGTGCGCGCTTATGAAACGCTTTCTGAAACAGAGCAGAGCCTGTCCCCAGATGATTCAGGTTTTCGTCCAAACCTGTTTGTGGATATCTCCGCCTATCTCGATCAAAAGATTGAAATAATGCAGCTTTACAAAGGCGAAATGGACGATGCCCCTTTTCCTCGTAGCCAGGAAGTGATTGAGGCGCTGGCCAGGTATCGAGGCAGTGTTATTGGCAGCCACGCCGCCGAGGCATTTATGTCGCTTAGAGAAATCATATGAGTGCAGTGTTTGTCATAGCCGAGGCTGGGGTCAATCATAACGGTTCATTAGGTCTGGCTTTAAAACTGGTTGAAGCAGCAAAACAGGCGGGTGCAGATGCAGTAAAATTTCAGACCTTTAAAGCTGAAAATCTGGTCTGTAAAGCGACTGAAAAGGCCGAATATCAAAAACGCCTATCGGGTAGTGATGAAAGCCAGTTTGATATGTTGCGCCGGCTTGAGCTTTCAGAATCCGATCATGAGCAGATTATTGCTCATTGCAACAAATTGGGTATTGAGTTTCTTTCTTCACCTTTTGATCTGCCAAGTTTGCAACTGCTGGTTAAACGCTTTCAACTGAAAAAACTTAAACTTGGTTCAGGTGAGCTAACCAACGCGCCGCTGCTGCTTGAGATCGGTCACAGCGGTTGTCCATTGATTCTTTCAACCGGTATGTCGACACTTGATGAGGTTAGAGAGGCGCTGGGCATTTTGGCGTTTGGTTATTTAGCCTCTTCAGAGTCTCCAACTATAAAAAGGTTTAAAGAGGCATTTTCTTCAGCTGCTGGACAAGCGCTGTTGCGAGAGAAGCTAACACTTTTGCATTGCACAACCGAATATCCAGCACCATATTCAGATATCAATCTAAAGGCCATGGATAGCCTGGAAAACGAATTCGGTTTGCCTGTGGGGTATAGCGATCACTCAGAAGGTCTAGCAATCACGCTGGCGGCGGTTGCCAGGGGCGCTAGCGTGATCGAAAAACATTTTACCCTGGATTGCAATTTGCCCGGGCCGGATCATAAAGCCTCGCTTGAACCCGATGGCTTGAAATTGATGGTGGAGGGGATTCGTCAGATTGAAGCTGGTTTAGGTGATGGTGTAAAACGACTCATGCCTTCGGAGCTTAAAAATAGAGATATGGCAAGAAAGAGTCTTGTTACCCAAAAGCCGATTAAAAAGGGTGAGCTTTTTAGTGAAGCCAACTTGGTGGTTAAAAGGCCGGGAAGTGGTGTTGCGCCTATCCATTATTGGCAATGGCTGGGGCGGGTGGCCGATCGTGATTATGAGGCCGACGAGGTGATTGTCGAATGAGTCAACCAATCATTCTCTTGGGTGCAGGTGGGCATGCCAGAGTCTTGCTCGATACTTTACGTTGCAATGGAATCGAGGTGTTGGGCTATGCTGGGCCGGAAATCGCATCCCAAGCATTTGATGTTGAGTATTTGGGGGGGGATGAGTGTGTTCAGGCGTTCGCTGTTGATGAGGTCGCGCTTGTGAATGGTGTTGGCAATATTGGCGCTCGGCAACGGTTATTTGACGCTTTTAAGGCGCGAGGTTACCAGTTTGCCCAGGTAATTCACCCTTCGGCAATTGTTTCCACGTCAGCTTCACTGGGTGAAGGGGTGCAGGTGATGGCCGGAACGGTCATTCAGGCAGGGGCTAGCCTTAGCGAAAACGTAATTATTAATACCCGTGCCAGCATTGATCATGATTGTTGTATCGGTGCGCATTCCCATATTTCGGTTGGCGCAATTCTTGCTGGAGATGTAAGGGTAGGTAAAAGGGTGCTGGTCGGTGCCGGATGTACCGTCATTCAGAGGGTAGGCATTGCTGATGACTGTGTGGCCGGTGCAGGGGCGGTGGTGATTAGCGACGTAGCGCCTGGCAAAACGGTGGTCGGTGTTCCAGCTAAGGAAGTGTAGAAGGAGTTTTTTATGAGTGACTTTTTAAAAGGCAATTACGACCTGGATGAAAAGATCGTTGATGACTCGCAAGATACCAATAGCGCCAAAGATGAGTTTAAGCAAAAAGCGCTGAATTCCATTGGTGGCAGCATGGTGTTTGTTGAGCGGGAAAAATATGTCTGGGACGGCGACCACGAGGAAGAGTAAGTAGTCATTGTGAATAATACGTAAGGAGACGTAAACACAAATGGATTTTGATGGTCTGGTAAAAGGGGTTTCTGATATCGGCTACGACTGGCACAAACAGCGGATTGTGCAAAACTCTTCTGATAATGTTCCTCACATCAATAAAACAGTGAAGGCATTAGACGCCCCGCAGGCAGATAAAGCCAATAGTGCCATTGTCATCAGTGCGGGTCCAAGCCTGCATTATAATGACACCTTGGGCGTCTTGGCATCCTCTGATTACAAAGGAACCATCATCGCCATTGATGGCTCCTATGTGAAATGTCTCAAAGCGGGCATCATTCCTGATTATGTCATTACTCTGGATCCTCACCCTACCCGAATTGTCAGGTGGTTTGGCGACCCTGATTTTGAAAAAAATATGCAGGGGGATGATTATTTTTCCCGCCAGGATTTGGATATCGATTTCAGGGAAAATAGCCTGTGCCAGAACCGGGAAAACATTGCTCTCGTAGACGAGCATGCTGGCCGTTCCAAGTTGATTGTTGCCTCAACCGCGCCTGCCAATCTGGTTCAACGGGCGAAAGATGCCGGTTTTGATATGTATTGGTGGATGCCGCTGGTTGATAACCCCAATAGTGAAGGCAGTTTGACGCGCAAGATGCACAAGCTTACTAAGCTGCCCGCCATTAATACTGGTGGCAACGTCGGTACTGCCGCATGGGTATTCGCCCAATTTTGGCTAAAGATAAAAGATATTGCCGTGGTAGGGATGGATCTTGGTTACAGGCAAGACCTGCCATATCACATGACGCAAGGTTATCCTGAATTAGTTCAACTGTTGGGTGAAGAGAATGTTAGCAGTGATCTTTTTCCCGTGATTGAAAACCCTGATTCAGGCGAAACTTATTACACCGACCCAACCTATTTTTGGTATCGAAAAAACACTCTGGATCTAATTGCTAACTCAGGCTCAACGCTATACAACTGTACGGGGGGTGGCATCCTGTTTGGTGATGGTGTGATCTCAATGGGCCTACAAGAGTTCTTATCAGGCCGTGGCTAAAATCCTATTCATCAACCCGGTCGTACGTGAGGAGGATGTTCCCCGTCATATTCCCTATGGTATCGCCTTGCTGGCGGCTATTGCCCGGGATGATGGTCATCAGGTTCAGGTATACGATGCCAATGCCTGGCGCAAGGGTTTTGATGTGGTGCAGCAAGTCCTTGCTGCGGATAACTGGGACGTGGTCGCCATTGGTGGCCTGACGACCACATATAATTTTATAAAGGAAGTATGCCGGTTGGCTGGCATACACGCCAAAGATAGTTTGTTGATGGCCGGTGGTGGTTTTCTTACCAGTATGCCGCGCGAGATTATGACCTGGCTGCCAGAGATTGACCTGGGTGTAATCGGTGAGGCCTTTGTCACCTTTCCTGAAGTATTAAAAAAAATCGATCAAGGAAATTTGGACTGGAGCAAAACCTTGGGTGTTGTTTATCGCACTCAAGAAAACAAGGTCATTCTTAATAAAGAACGCCCAAATATAAATGACCTGGACACTATCCCCTGGCCAGCTTGGGAGTTTTTCCCACTGGAAGATATTTATTTTAAAAACTCATCATCACTGTTCAGTGAAGAGGCCTTCTACGCCAAACGGCGCATCGATATAAACGGTAGTTTTGGTTGCAACCTGATCTGTCGCTACTGTTGGCATCTCGGCACAACAGGTGACATGGTGGTTAAGCCAGATGCAGAAGGTGATAACGACGTTGCCTTTACCTATGGTCGTAACATCCGCTATCACTCGCCGGACTATATTATTGAGATGGTCAAGCACCTAAAGGCAGAGTACCAGATCGACTACGTCAATTTTCTCGATGAAAACCTGATGACTATGGATGTATATAGCAAGCGCACATGGTTAAAAGAATTGTGTGAAAAATGGATAGAGGCGGGGCTGCAGCCAGATTGCCGTCGCCTGGGTGTGCCATTTGAAGAAGTGGAAAACAATGGTGTTTTCTGGAGTGGCACTAGTCATGCGTCACTGCATAGACCAGAAATATTAAAGCTGATGTACAAGGCAGGCTGTACACATTTGGTCTACGGGCTGGAGTCATTCGACAAAAACGTATTGAAGAATCTAGGTAAGGGATCGACCCCAGCAAGAAATGAAGAGAGCGTCGCAATTTGTATGGAGTCGGGCATCAAGCCAATTCCGAACATCATAATTGGTTTTCCGGAAGAGAGTTTTGACAGTGTCCGAGCGACGATCACGTCATTACTCAAACTAGGTATTCATGCCAAACCACACTTTGCCACGGCTTATCCCGGCTCAGAGTGGTATTACCTCTACAAAGATTCTATTGCAGAGCAATATGGAGGTGACCTTGAAAAATATGTGATGGATCTGGGCGATGCATCCAAAATTACGGCCACCATTTCACACAAATTTTCCGGCATGGATCTACTCGGCCTGCAAGAGATCGTGGCGCAAAGAGATCTACGCCTGCTCGATTTGGCTGAGCGACATTGGGGGCGGTCTGATGAAACAATTAATCCTGTCGCTAAACCACAGGTCAGCCACAACATTATTCAGAATAAGACAAAAACACCACTGCAGAACTGAAATTTAAATTTGAGAGTTAAATTGATGAGTAATATTAAGAAAAAAATATACAGGTAAATCAATAGGCGATGGAAAAGCATGGAAAAATATTGGCTATCATTGCTGCCCGAGGTGGATCAAAGGGCTTGCCGCAAAAAAACATTCTCGATTGTGCCGGTAAACCGCTAATTGCTTGGACGATTGAAGCAGCGCTTAAATCGACGCATGTTGATAGTGTCTTGGTAAACACGGATTCTCAGGCAATCGCAGATGTCGCTTTGGAATATGGCGCCTGGGTTCCATTTTTAAGATCCGCGGAATTGGCTGAGGACGAGTCGGGCATTGTTGATGTTATAAAAGATGTACTTGCACGTTTGCAAGGGCTGTCTTATCAATTTGACTATGTTTTGTTGTTACAACCAACTTCACCCTTGCGCACAGCAGAACATATTGACCAGGCGCTGGAAGAATACTTTTCCAATAAGCAATCAGACTCAGATACCTTGATATCGGTTAAGCAAGTGGATAGCAAGTTCCTATGGGTATTAGGTGAGGACGCCGATAGCGGATATATCTTTAATCACTATGACGTCGATCTTACTGATAACACAAGAAGGCAGGCCTTGCCAAAATGTTACTTGCCAAACGGGGCCATCTATTTGGCAAAAATAGATGGCTTTGAGGGCTTCTATGGTGAGCATACCCGGCCATATTTGATGGATGACGTTTCCTCAACGGATATCGATTATCAGAAAGATCTGGATCGTGCTGCTCGTCACCTGCGTAAGCGAAGTAATAGTTAGGTATATGAATGAAGGTATTCTGGGGATTGCCAGTTGAATTCACAACCCCCATCAGAGTCATTCCGCCTAACCACCGAGAACGACAGGTGTGCAGCGAAAGCAGACCTACAGCAAGCAATTCAATTTGGCAAAGATCGGTCAAGATCATTCATTCAAGGTATGTACGAGTGCATACATGCACTTCTAGTGCAAGGGCCAAGGGATCTGGCTTTTGGCGATCCGTTGGATTGATTGGAGTGTATTATTCTTAGTGTCAAAGAGGCCCATTATCGAAAGTGGGCCTGAAATAATTTTTGGGTAATTTGCCGTATGACTCCTTCGGATAACGGTTTTTCAATAATAAAGTAATTGATCCCCTGAATGAGGTTGCATTCCTTTTCTAGAGCCTTAAATGTCTTACGTACAGCGTCAGGTTTATATGCCGTGATTACAGCAATCGGAGTCTCCCAGCTAAATTTACGAATAGCCTTCACCAGGTCTATACCGGACATGTTTGGCATCAGCATGTCCACCAGGATCATCTGAAAAAGATCAGGGTTTTCACGCACCCTCTCCAGTCCTTTGACAGGGTCTGTTTCGGTTGCTGGCTTATGGCCCATCTGTTCGAAGATTGTTTCCAGATATTGGCAAATCCAGTCATCATCATCAATGATAAGGACATCAGTTGCAGACACCCTTTGGTTATCCAAGGAATTGGGCGACGAATTACGTTCCCTGATAAATTCCTCGGCCTGTTTGGCTGGCAGGGGTTTGCTGTAGTAATAACCTTGGATAGTATCGCAATTCAAGCGTGTTAAATATTCGACTTGCTTCTCTGTCTCCACGCCCTCCGCCACTACATCCATCCCCAGATTGTGTGCCAAATCAGTTGTGGCTGATACTATGATGACATCATTGGGCGCGGTTTCGATATCCATTATGAACGACCGGTCCAGCTTAAGTCGGTGGACGGGGAATTTCTTGAGGTAATCAAGTGAGGAATGACCTGTACCAAAATCATCTATCGCCAAATTCACCCCGATGCTCCGTAAGATAGCCATGGTATTGGCATTCTCCACAGGATTATCCATTGCCGTGCTTTCGGTAATTTCCAACTCCAGGGCATAAGGATCAATCCCGGTCTTTTCAATCAATGTCGACACCATGGTCGAGAGCGTTGCTTGGCGGAATTGTCGCGCTGATAGATTGACGGACATTCTTATATCAATTATTCCTTGATCGAACCACTGCTTCAATTGACTGCAAGCCGTGTGCATAGCCCATTCACCTAAAGGTAGTATCAACCCGGTCTCCTCTGCAATGGGAATGAACGACGCGGGAGGCATCAGCCCTTTGTCTGGGTGTTGCCAACGAACCAAAGCCTCCACGCCGGTGACTCGGCCCGTTTCAGTATTTATCTGGGGTTGGTAATGCAGTAATAATTCTTCTTGTTCCAAGGCTTGGCGCAAGTCGCTGGTTATTCGCAACCTAATTTGTGCGGCATCCTGCAATGATTGTGTGAAATAGGTAAAGCGGTTACGACCTTGTTGTTTGGCCAGATACATCGCTTGGTCCGCATTCTTTATCAAGGCGTCTGCATCGGTGGTGTCATTCGGGCACAGGGTAATGCCGATGCTGGCCGACACATAGACGACTTCGCTGCCCAGCTGATAAGGTTCTGCCAGCTTGCTGATGATTTTTTGAGCGACATCTTCAATGTGAGTGTTATCAGAAAGTTCGGACAGGATGATGGTAAATTCGTCTCCACCCAGGCGTGCCACTGTATCTGATTCACGCACGCAACTACGAATACGGTGTGCAGTTTCTAGTAGCAGAATGTCTCCCACATCATGCCCAAGTGTGTCATTCACTTCCTTGAATTGATCTAGGTCAATTAACAGCAATGCCAGTGAAAGCTTGGCACGATTCGCCTTCATGACTTCTTGCGTCAACTGGTCATGGAACATGTTGCGATTAGCCAGCCCGGTAAGTGTATCGAAGTTGGCTTGCCTCCAGATCAGTTCTTCGGAGTGTTTTTTCTCGGTGATATCTGAGAACAGCGCTACATGCCGATGCACTGAGCCATCGTCGCTGTAAATGGTGTTGATGGTTAGCCATTTAGCAAAGATCTCTCCATTCTTACGTCTATCCCATATCTCACCCTGCCATTGGCCGAGGGTGTTGAGCTCATGCCTCATTGCCTGATAAAAAGCCTGATCATGGCGGCCAGAACTGAACATGCTTGGATTTTCGCCCTTCACCTCTTCGAAACTATAGCCCGTGATTCTTGAGAAAGCCGGATTGATAGCAATGATATGATCGTTAGCATCAGTGACCAGCATCCCCTCGCTGCTGTTCTGAAGAACCAATGAAGAAAGACGCAGCTCTTCCTCCATTTTCTTGCGCTCTGTAATGTCATATAGAATAACTAAATGTGTTCCTTCAAATGATTCCTCGAGTGAAGCTGCGCTGACCATAACGGTTCGAAGCGTGCCATCCTTACACTGTATATTTATTTCCAAGGGGTCAAACGCAGCCTTTTCATGCTTTGCATTTTCCAGATGCGCCTGCCAGGTTGTCGCCACCCATTGGCGGTATTCAGGCTCTGGATAGGCTTTGGGCCACCAATCTTCCAGGGTGGGAATATCTTCCAAGGTGTATCCAAAGGTGTCGACGAACGCTGCATTTAAGAAAATAATGTTTTGCTGATCGTCATTCAATGCATAGGGTACAGGGGAGGCTTCAATAACTGACTGAAACATAGCCTGGCGCTGCTTTAATTCTAATTCAATACTGGTGCGCTCGGTGATATCTTCAACACTAGACCAGATACATCTTTCACCTTCCCTCTCAATAATCACGCCTAACAGACGTACTGGCACGAGGTGTCCAGTTTTATGGATGTACTCCTTTTCGTACGGGCCGTATTGACCTGAATTCTCCAAACTTTCCAGTTGGCGCGCCTCGTCCTCTGCATATTTCTCAGGCGTAATTTCCCAATAACTTAATGACAGTGTTTCCTCAACCGTTCGTCCTATGATGGCGGCAAAAGCAGGATTCACATCGATTAAATCACCATTCATGTGGCATAGTGCCAAGCCCATCGGTGATTTCTCAAATAACATACGATTGTAGCGTTCGCTATCATGCAACTCCTGTAGAGTATTTAAATTTCTTAGTGGTCCGGTAATGCATTGCGCAACCACACTGAAGATCTCTTGCTCTTGCTCACTGAATGTATGTGCTGCAGCACAATGATGGATGCCCAACAGCCAAGGTTGGTCAGATCTTGGGTAAATGGCTATCGCCATCTGCGCTTGGATAGAAAACCGTTCGGCCACCCAATCGGGTAAGGATCGTTCAGAGCCAACATTAAAGATGATCGCTTTGCTAGATTTGATCGCCTGCTTGAGTGATTCTTCCAGATCAGCATCAACAGGAAATTCAATCCCGGTAGCAAAGGCACTTGGCCACTCTGGCCGGGTATGTTCCTTGGCTACGGGCCAGGTTGATGAGGCAGGGTCACCGAGATAGAGAAGCCAGGCGCGGTCACAGTCGAAGATAGACAATATCTCTTCCAAGACGGAACTCAGCATTTCATCAAGATTGTTTGCCGAAAGACAAATCTGGTTAATTTGTTGAATTATTTGCAGATGATTCACGCAAATACCTATATTTTACTGTTGAGTGTCTTGATACCGGGCAGCTAACCTACGTAGGTTAGCCAAAGTCCACAATATATACGTATGTCTATGTTTACAGTCTAGCCGACCACGCCATAATGACCAGAATAACCTATCAGGGATAGTGCAGTCGCAGGTCGCCGATAAATATTTCCAATTTAATGATAGCTTTGCACTATTGACCAGCCGTTGATATCGTCCTTGGCGAAGGTCTCTTCATGGCCGACTTCTGCCTATTGTGATGCAACATCGTTGTCTGGCTTAGTAAGATGCCGTCATCAGGCAGACGAAAGGTTGTGCCAAACCTTAATCAGCAGCTTGTATCAGTCTTGATCACTAGGCTTCGCTCGAACATGTATCAAAACCCATGTGGTCGGTCAGACTGTATTTCTCAAACTGGCCAATCCAGGGCTTTATATACAGAGACAGGTATACATTTGGTGACAGGTTTGCCAGCGTTGATTTAAGTGTTGTAGATATGAGATTTATAGCTGCGTAAATTTTTTGGATTACTAAACCATTCAATTGTTTTAGTCAGTCCGTTTCTCAAGCCATCTACGCCAGCGTATTGAGGGCTCCAATCTAACAGTGCTTTTGCTTTTCTGTTATCTGCGTACAGGCGCTCAACTTCGCTGTTTTTTGGGCGGGTTCTTTGTTCGTCAGTTTCGATAGTGATTTCTTGCTTCATCAACTCTGCAATCAAGGCGACGGTATCACCAATCGATATTTCAAAATGACTGCCAAGGTTGATTATTTCGCCTAGCGATTTTTCAGCGCTTGCGGCTGCGATGAAACCATTAACTGTATCTGCTACATAGTTGAAATCCCGTGTTGGGCTGAGTGAGCCAAGTTTAATGTTGTTGTTGCCATTGGCGATTTGAGTAATGACAGTTGGGATGACTGCACGCGCTGATTGTCGGGGGCCATAAGTATTAAATGGTCTAACGATAGAAACGGGTGTTTCAAACGAGTTGTAAAATGAGAAAGCAATCTGGTCAGCGCCGATCTTGGTGGCTGAATAGGGTGATTGTCCCTGTAGTGGGTGATCTTCTGTTATAGGGACAAACTGTGCTGTGCCATAGACTTCGCTGGTTGATGTATGCACAAATTTTTCTACGCCTAGGTCTCTAGCCGCTTGTAAAAGATTTAATGTACCGCGGATATTGGTGTCGACGTAACTATCAGGCGAGTGGTAGGAGTAGGGGATGCCGATCAAGGCGGCCAGATGCAGAACAACATCACAGCCGCTCATGGCTGTACGGACACCGTGTGGGTCGCGGATATCGCCGGCAAAGACATCTAGTTCACGTTTGATCTCGTCGGCTGATTCATCCAGCCAACCCCAATGTCCAAAAGAATTGTAAAAGACAAAGGCGCGTACATCATGTCCACGACGAATGAGTTCCTCAGTGAGGTGTGAACCAATAAAACCGTCAGCGCCGGTGACGAGGATTTTCTTGCCTTGTAAATTCATTTACCGCTTGCCTATGATTGATCCAAAGAGCTTAACATAGCCTTGGCGGCATGATTGTCGGGGTCTTTGCCGAGAATGTAGTTCATCGCCCATTCGACACCTTCTGTCGATTCGTACTGGTGGTAGATTTTACCTAATTTCATCATGCTGTTCAGGTCGTCGGGATTGTTGAGTAGGTAATCGGTGTATATCTCAACGGCGTTGTTCACATCGCCGGTGGCTTGAAGCATATCAGCATACATCGGCGTATATGTTGTGCTAATGCCGGATAGTATTTTCAAGACTTCCAGTGCAGATTCAAAATCATGGTTCTTTGTATGTAGTTCGAACAACCGCATTAGGACTTCAATGTGGGCCGGTCCTTCGGTAGTGCTTTGGTAGGCCTCAATAGCCTCGCTGGGGGCGCCGCGCAATTCGGCTAGATAGCCTTGTACCAAGGGTATGTAATGCTTGGCCTGATCCACATCACGGTGCTCTTCTAAGCTTGCTTGTAGGCCTAGCAATCCTTCTTCATCCCGGCACTGGAAATATTCCCGGGCTCTGCTGTTCATGCCATCTAGTTTGCCCTCACTTTCTATGCCTTTAAGGTAATGCTGATTGAGTTCCTCCACGCTGTCGTCAAAACTGTCTTGAAATGCATGTAGCGCTTTTTGCTGCGTTTCGGGTAGTTGTTTGATGACGTCTGCGTGGCGATGGCCCCATTGAATAGCTCGCCCTGGTTGTTTGTCATGGCGCCACTGGTTGAGTAGGTGTTGCACATCGGGCTGTTCTTTCTCTTCTTCTATGCGACTTAGGATACGGCTGCGAGCGTCGCCTAAAATATCCATGAGTTCATTGGCAGTATCAACGAGTGCTTGAAAGTAAAGCTGGCTATTTTTCTCGAGGTCTTTCTCTTGTTGTTCGTTTTGACGGAGGATGGGAATTAAACGGCGTATGCCAAAGTGCTTGATGAAGTTGATAATGTCGGCGTGTTTGCCATCGAGTTTTTTTTCGATACTGTTCAGTTTTGTATTATTGTGCGAGCGTGTCCCTTGTGTGCGCCTGTCGAACAGTTTGCGATTATAGTCAAGCGCATCAGATGACAATGCTTTGATGGTTCGAAGTTCTGCCAGGACACGATCTAGCTCGCCCAAAACCTCTTTATAAAACCTGATTCGCGTCTTGCCATCGTCTGTGGCTAGCTTGGCGGTGATAATTTCCCAGGCAGGTCTTTCCAGTGGCTCGACCTGGATGGCGTCCAGGGAAAGGTGTTCTACGTGCGGCAGGCGCATTGCATCGGCTGCCGGATTGATGACCTGACAGCCTCGGGTAAGGGCGTCCTGAGCTTGTAAGTCCATGGATCTTGCGGAGTTTAGAAAGGCGTGGATTGAGTCAGCCATCATGCCGGCGTTGGTTTCCACTCGTTTGTCGCCATGCATAGGGCGGGGGCCTAGGGAGTGTTCCGCAGAGCCGCTGGCATGGGTATGACCAGCCTGGCCGAAGCAAAAGTCTACCCCTCCGAGGATAAGATGTGTAACACCGCTCTCTACGGCGAAGGTGACAGCAGAATTGGTGACGGTAGCGCCTATGGATGGCGGCAGGTTTTCCGATTCAAGTGGGGTAGACCAGGGGTAGCGTTTCCCTAAAAATACTTTTTTTCCTCCCCAGCTCGACAATAGGTTGGCGTTTAAGTGGTACTCATTTACCAGCAATGTGCCATTCTGGAATTCAAGCATTTCTTTGCTGACATTCATGTTGATGTCGTAGGGATCGACGGACACACAGATATCGGGATGAATGCCTGCCTGGATCAGCGAATGGCTAACACGTGATACAGCGATCACCAATAGGTTGCGACGATGTCGCTGCACCCAGGGCAGTAGCTCATCCAGCGATGGGCCACCCGCCAGTAGCA
>CAMYNQ010000020.1 GCA_947259785.1 uncultured Chromatiaceae bacterium
TGGCGAGAGTGTTAGCACTTTGTCTGCCGGTATCAATCTGAAGTTTTCATCCATGTAAAAAATCTGTTAAGCTGTAATGGCTATGCAGGAAGCGGGCGCCTCAGGGCGCCCGTTTTGTTTTCAGGTAAAATCCTTTGTGGAAACAGTGCCTTGTTTGACAGTTTTGGCGCTGACATGGTAGAAAACGCCTTGGTTGGCGGAGATGTGCATTAATGAGATGCAATAGATTTTTCCTGTTTTGGGTTGTGGCATTTTTTACGGCAACGGCTCAGGCGGGAGTGTTTAATACCAAGCATAATTTGGGCAGTACCGGCCTCAACGCGGCCAGTACCTTTAGTGGTACACGCGAGATTTGTGTTTTCTGTCATACACCGCATGGTGGCGATGGCCAAGCGGCGGCACCTATCTGGAATCGAAATCTCGATCCCACCGGCTTTGCTACTTACGATCAAATGGGGACAACAACCTTAGATGCCGGTGTTGAGCCAGTAGGTTCTGTTTCTTTGGCTTGTCTTTCATGTCACGACGGTACCCAGGCGATGGATGCTGTTCTGAATGAATCTGGCTCGGGCCGAGATGTGCCGGGGTTTTCGCGTGGGTTGTGGGTGGGGCAGGCGGCATCGGTTGAGGGTCGGATTGGGCCGCCAGATGTAGTAACCAATCTAGGTAAAGATTTGACTAATGACCATCCTGTTGGGGTGCAGTATTCAGGCGGTGGATATTCGTTATCAAATCCGGCGGGGCCTGGTTACGATAAAGATTTTAACCCTGCTTTGTCTGAGATTATGGGGGCAAGTCGGGTGTGGTGGGTGAATACGCCAGGCGGCACGGCGGCATTCGAAAAGTCGGACATGAAACTTTATACCCGTGTAGGCACCAGAGAGGGTGCTTACATTGGTGAACAACAGCCTTATGTGGAATGTGCTTCATGCCATGATCCGCATGTTGATTACAATCCAACATTTTTGCGTATTGATCCTGTTGGTAGCCAGGTTTGTTTAGCCTGTCATAACAAGTAGAAGTGGGGTTGTAGGTGTTTCGGGTTGTCTTTATTTGCTTGAGTTTGATTTTGCCAGCGCTGGTTTGGGCGGCCGATGCTGTTTTTGCCAGTGTTAATGGTGCTGTGTTGACAAAGGCCGAAGTGGATACAGCGGTCTATATGACGGCGAGACAGCGTTTGTATCATGGGCGGATGGATGAGGCGCGTGAACAGGCATTGCGGCGCGAGGTGGTTGCCAGTCTTATTGATCGGTTGTTATTGATTGAGGCGGCTCGGGCGCGTGAAGTTGCTGTGGATGAATCGGCGAAGCAGCAATTGTATAAGGAAATGCTAATAAGGTATGATATTGAGGCGTTGCCACAAGATCATCGCCAGAAGATTAATGCTGAATTGTTGCAGCGAGCGGAGGAGCAGTATCTGCTGCAACAGTTGGAGCGTGAGGTTAAAGCTGTTGCTGCGCCGGAGGATTCTGAGTTGCAGAGGTTTTATCAGAATAATATTGAGAAATTTACGACTCCACCAAAGTTGCGGCTTTCAGTGATTTTGTTAAAGGTGGCACCGTCTGCGCCAAGTCAGGCCTGGCAGGCGGCTAAGAATGAAGCGGAGCAGTTAAGGCTAAAAATTATTTCGGGTGCCAGTTTTGCTAAATTGGCGCACATGCATTCTGGTGATGCTTCGGCTGAGGATGGTGGTGATTTGGGGGTGGTGCATCAAGGGATGTTGTCACGTGAAGCTCAAGAGGTCGTGGATGGATTGGCAGAAGGGCAGCTGTCTGAAGCTGTGGTTTTACTGCAGGGCGTGGCGTTATTTCGGTTGGAGGAGCGACAGGAGCCAAAGCTGAATTCGCTGGCGCAAGTTAGGGAGCGTGCGCTAGGTCTATATCAGCGCGAGAAGGCTGAAGAAGTTTGGCTGGATTTACTGGAGTCGTTGCGGTCTGAGGCAGAGATAGAAATGGTTGGTGGCGAGATGACGGTTAAGATGATTTGGACGCAAGGGGTTGATGTTGTCCAATAATAAACAATGCGGAGCAGCTGGGTAGTGCAGAAGGCGATCCGAAAAAAGCTGGTTGTTCAATCGTTACTGATATCATGTGGCCTGGCACCTCTTGGCTTGGCGCAGGCTGCTACAGCTTCCTTTATGGGGCCGCTTGAGACGTCAGGTTTTCTAGGTTACTACTATCGCTCGTACACAGAAGAGGTTGGTGCTGAAAACGTAAGTCATCAGCTAGGTGGTACGGTTAACTCGTCAACTTATTTTGGCGAGCCTTGGTTGGCAACAGCAAATCTTTCGTTGAGTTTGACTCAGGACTCGTCCGAGTCAACCGGGTCTGTTACGCAGTCCGCAGTTGATTCGCAGTTGATTACTGGTGATTTCGGTTTGAATGTATTGCCACAGAGTCGCACGCCTTTTAGTTTGAGTTTGCAGGTGACTGATAGCCGTGTCGATACGGAGGAGTCAGGTTTGACGCCGATTACTTTCGTTGGTGAAGAATATTCCACCAT
Organism: uncultured Chromatiaceae bacterium; assembly: GCA_947259785.1. GTDB lineage: Bacteria > Pseudomonadota > Gammaproteobacteria > Tenderiales > Tenderiaceae > Tenderia. Next base: position 2,503 of record CAMYNQ010000020.1, read on the forward strand.
GTACCTTGGTTTGAGGCAGTCCTTTATGACACATAATGGTGGCCGCTTGGGCTTTAACTACGACTATCGTAACTGGGATTCATCGAGTGGTGGTGAGTATGATGATGAGTCTGTCGGGGCTGAAGTTGATTTGCGTCAGTCGAAACAGCACTTGATTGCACGGGCTGTGTCACAAACAAATGAACATTCTGTTTCTGCGAGGACTAATGACAGTTTGGTGCTGGACTTGAGTCATTTTTATTATCCGCTGCGAAACTTCCGTCTTGATAGCAAGGTTAGTTACTACGATTACGAGCGTTCATTTCTGGATCCATTGGCGACAGATACACGCCTTTCAAGCTTGGATATAACGCAGTTATCGAGTAATGCCTTTTGGCGCCCAGCGGATTATCCTCTGAGTTTTAGTGCGGGTGTGAGAGTTTTCTCTATGGAGGGTAGTGAGAATGATGTTTCAGGTTCTGATGTTTCAAATCTGGCGTTGAATTCCGGGCTGTTTTACCAGGTGAGTCAAAATCTACGCTTAGATGCGAATTTTTCATCTTTGTATGGTGAGGTTGGCGGGGTGCAAGATGATGTTCATCGTCAGGCTGGTGGTTTGTTATACCAGACTGATCTGGCCGAAATTGTTGGGTTTATGTATCAAGCTTATCTGGATGGTGATTTTGTTCACTACGTTGATGTTGATGATGATAGAAATAGTTGGTCGTTTACGGTAGGTCATGGTCTTGCTCAATCGTGGTGGCCTGCAGAACGTACTTCGACTACCTCGTTGCGTCTCAATCTTAATCAGGCGCTTGGTTACACCGGAATGGCTGGTGACGTGTTTGCGTCGAGCTCGTCGGTACGTATAGATCATTCTGTAACACTTGCATTTAATCAGCAGGCTTGGGGTGGTAATAGTTTGGCGCAGATAACGTTTTCTGACTCCAGAAATCCGACTACGGAAGAAACCACGGTAACGACAGAGCGAGATTTTAAGCAGCAGCTATGGAATTTACAATTAAGTCGGGATCAGGATTTGGGTCGTAGGAGTTCTATTACCGGAGATATTACGGTACAGTATGTTCGGGTTAGGGATGAGGCAACTGTTGGGGCTGCTGCTACGGATGTTGATGAGCATGATACGACAACATCAACAGGGCGGATAATGTTTCAACATTATCAGATGCTTGGTGTGCCGAAGCTGCAATTTGCATCAGATTATGCTGTTTCCAATACCTCTACTGAGGGGGCGATTGATCGGTCTGATTGGGAGAATCGGCTGTCCTATATGATAGGAAAATTGGATACCAGTGTAAGTTATCGTTTGACTGAGACAGACAGTCGCAATTATGATTTGCTATACTTCCGCCTCATGCGCCGTTTCTGATGCGTGGGTTTGGGTTTAAAACAATAATATTTCAGTTTATTTTTCATTTTTGAGGAGAGCTTTCGCTATGTCACGTGTGACCAAGCATAGTAAATGGAGGTATGTACTGCTCGGAGCGATTACGTGGTTAGCCGCGTTTTCATTGCCCCAGACAGCGCATGCAGAGTACGCCGATGTTGTAATCAATAACTACGCCGATGCGGCGGGTATCCGTCCAGTGGTTTTTCCACACTGGTTCCACCGTATTCGTTTCCGCTGTAAGGTTTGTCATGCTGACCTTGGTTTCCAGTTCAAAGCTGGTGGCAACAAGATCACTATGGCCAAGATCATTGATGGCAAATTCTGTGGCGCATGCCACAATGGTGAAATTGCCTGGTCTGTAGAAAACTGTGCCATGTGTCACTCAGCTGTGCCTGGCACTCCGACTCACTTTCACGGTAGTACGGTGCAGCGCTTGATCGCGCCAGCCTACAAACCTGTTGAAAAATAAGGGGAGACGGATAATATGAAATTACGTAGCAAGAGTGTATTTCTAGGTTTCGCCCTGTCGCTGGCAATTTCTGGCCCTGCGTGTTCGCAAGGTTTTGTTGAAATTCATGCGGGTGGTGTTGAAGACATGCCGTTGGATTATGCGCCAGAGTATAATCCGGTCAATGAGGTGGCAGCACCTGCTGATGAGGTGATTCGTGTTGCTCAGGTTGGTGGGGCGAATGTTTTTAACCGTAATCTGAAAAAACAAAAAATGAAAAATCCACCGCCTCCTGAGGACGGTATTCATGACACTGAAAACGAAGGTACGTACGTACTTCAGCCGCCGTTAGAAGCCTTTGGTGGTTTACCGCCAAGCGATTTCGGTAATTATGTCGATTGGGTAAAGTCAATTGATGAAAAGAAACTGGCTCCTCGCTGGGATCGTATCGATTCTTCAGAAGAGCCTTTCGTGATGGATATGGATGTCGTTCGTGAAGTTAAAGCCTCAGTGCCTGATGTGGTCTTTCCTCATCGTCAGCATACTGAGTGGTTGGCATGCTCTAATTGTCATCCTGCGATCTTTATTCCTCAGAAGGGTGCTAACCAGATTAATATGTCGGCAATCTTGCTGGGTCAGAAGTGTGGTGTTTGTCATGGTAAGGTGTCATTTCCGATTACCACCAAGTCATGCAAAAAGTGCCACTCGAAGCCTAAGCCTGCTGATTGGCAGCCGCCTTTGAGTGAAGCTACTCTAAAGAATCCATGGAGATAACCGTTATCTTCTAGTGGTTCTGTCTCACTAGCAATTGAAGGGATGGCCGCCTTAGGGCGGCCTTCTCTGTCTAGAAAGGAAGAAATCGGGCTGGCATCGAGCATGGATGAGCCAGCGGTAAGTCGTAAGAATTTACTGTCGAGGGTGACGATGATGAAAGCAAAGTATACGGTCCTGTCAGTGGCAATCGCTGCTGTGTTGGCGGGTTGTGGTGGTGCAGCTGTTGAGAAAAAAGTAGAGCTTGCGCCTGAAAAGGCGGTTGGCGCTGCTGCTGTAGAAGCGAAAGCTGTTGAGAGTCCAATGCCAGAGGTTGCACCGAAGGCTGAACCTAAGTCTGTTGTTGCGGTTACGCAACCTGCTCCAGCGGTAGTTGCTACGCCAAAGCGAAAATTAGATATTCCTACTGACCCTAATACATTTTTGGTGACGGCGTCGGTCAAAACAAGTGAGCACCCTGCTTATGGGCAGGGGCTTGATTCTGGGTTTGATGTTAACGGCAAGCCAGGTAAAGAAATTGTTGTGACTCGCGGCGAAAAATATAAATTTATCGTTGACACGGGTGTTCAGCATGATTTCTATTTCACAACCAATCGGGTTGGCTGGGGGGCTGGTACTTATGCCGATGGTGTTGAAGGTCAGTTTATCTACAAAGGTGAAGTGAGTTTTGAGCCATCTAAAACAACTCCGGATCTGCTTTATTATCAGTGTCGCAACCATAAATATATGGGTGGTAAGGTATATGTCCTGGATAAAGGTGAGGATTTAGCCAAGGTCAAGGCGGCGCTAGAGGATAGTGCCGGTGCCTCGAATACAAAGTCACGCGCGACTGCGGTCGTAACTGCTGGCGCAGTTAAACAGAAGCTGGGATACGCGCAAATGGTCATTGGTTCAGGTAGCGCCAAGCGCATTGAAAACAGTGGTGACCAGCAGGCAATTGATATGTTGACTAATGCTCGAAGCCAGATTGAGGCTGCCAAGGAATCATTGGCTGGTAATAAGTTGGATCAGGCAATGAGTCAAGTCAACGATGGCTTACGTCTAATGACGGCCGCATCAAGACAAATTACAACAGAAAGTGAAATGGCTGGTGTAAACCACAAGGCTCAGTATGAGGAGTTGAGTAATTCGCTGAAGACCTACGAAGGCTCATACAAACGTAACTCTGAGCGTGCGGCGAAGATGGATCAACCTCTCAAGGCAAAGCTGGATGAGGCTGAATATGAGCGCTTGATTGCTGGAGGCAAGTCATTGGCGGAAAAAGGGGATTATGCTGCGGCAAATAAATCCCTGCAAAAGGCCCAGGCCATGATTACATCCGTTTTGACGAGCATGTTGCATGCTCAAACTGTGACTTATGATAAGAAATTTGAGACTCCACAAGAGGAGTATGAATATGAGTTGGCTCGTTATGAAAATTATGAGGAGCTGATTCCGTTGGCGATTGAGCAGAAACAGCCATCACAGCGTGCTCTGGAGTTGATTGATAGCTTTGTTCAAAAAGCAGCTAAAATCAGAGAAGAAGGTAAGGGTGTGGCTGCTAAGGGCGATTACAAAATGGCGATTATGGCCGTTCAGGCAGCGACATCCAACCTGCAGCGTGCACTGCGTATGGCGGGTGTAAATTAGCGTTAAGTTGTTGCTTTGTGTATAGTGCGTACTGACTGTCGCCTTAATCCGGCGGCAGTCAGTTTTTGTTTGCTGAGTTGGTGTAAGAATTGTAATCATGCTGCATATCAGACGACATAAAATGTTGCTTTTGGGGATGGCTGGACTGCTTGTCGGGATGCTTGTTCCTCGACTTGCTTATGTTCAGGAACAGCTTGAGGGTGACTTCTGGAATAAGGGAGAGCACTTTCAGCTTGATAGCAAAGTGGTGCCTGTTTATGAAGATGGTATTCACGACCCGAGCAACGACGCAGTAAAAGTCTTACAAGAACCTGTTGAGGCGATGGAAAATTTTCCTCGCGATAATTCCGGTGTCATTGATTGGGTTAAGGTTCTCGATCAGGGCATGATTGCACCTCGCAAAGGTTTGTATGGTGACGAAGAGATGCATGCTGTGGATTTCGATGTTATTTTCAAAAACACAGGTTCGATGCCGTATGTGCGTTATCCGCATCTTCAGCACACAGAGTGGCTGACATGCAAAAACTGCCATCCAAAAATTTTCCTACCGCAAAAAGGTGGTAATCCGGTGACTATGTCGGGGATTATGCAAGGTAAATTTTGTGGTATCTGTCATGGCAAAGTTGCCTTTCCTCCAACCAAGAATTGCGGACGATGTCATTCAGTCTCTCGCGACACAGTCGGCTTAAGGTAGTCGTTTGTTTGCTAGGAGCGGCGCAGCTGTTTGGCTGTGCAACTACTGAGCAGACAACAGCGCCTGTTTTGAGTGATGATAAGGCGGCCGCTGAGCTTGCTGATCTGTTTGATGATTTTGCTGCTGAAGAGAGTGATGTGGCCATTGGGGTGGTTGATGATGCCGTGATTACAGCGGATCAGCCGTTATTGGGCGATGAATCCATTGACCCCTTGGACCAAATTGCTGAAACACAAGTCGAGCCAGTCTTGAAAATCCCGCAAGCAGCGGAGGTCCAAATATTTGATTGGCGGGTAATTAACGGCGCTACCTTGGGTAATGTGTTTACTGGTGAGGAGCTGCATCGTTTTAAACAGCCAACTGCAATTGCGGTGCAGAGTGAATATCTTTATATAGTTGATCAAGGGGCTGATGCTCTATTTCGTTTTGATCTTGTTTCCGAGCGGCTAGAAACTGTGCTTGACCTTAAGGCAAAGGTTAAGGGTGAGGTCGCGGATATCTACGTTGAAAAAGACTTCTCATTTTATTTGACGGATACAGAAGCTGGTCGAGTTCTGCATTTTGATCGGCATGGTTCACTGCTTCAGGTTTATCGTAATCATTTTAATATGGTTAGGCCGGTAGCTGTGACAGTTCTTGATGATGGTAGTGTTGTCGTTGCTGATAGTCATTATGATCATTTGCTGCATTTTAATGCTTTGGGGAAATTAATTGCTACTTATGGCGGTCGTGGTGAGGGCGTCGCTGAGTTCCTGAATATCATGACGATGGCAAAGGGGCCTGATGGTTTTTATGTGGGGGCGCGAGTTGGGCGACGCTTGCAGGTTATCGGTAATGATGGTGATTATCTGTATGCCTTCGAAGAGGGCGCGGCAGTTTTTCCAGCGGCGATAGCTGTTGATCAGGATAATCGCAGTTACGTGGCGGACTACATGGATAACACCATTAAAGTTTTTGATCGAGGTGGCCTGATAGGGACTATGGGTGGTTTTGGGCCTGCTGCGGGGCAATTTAAACGAATAACAGATTTATGGCTGGATGGTGGTGTTCTCTATATCGTGGATAGCTTGAATGGCCGAATCCAGGCTGCCAGAGTCGCGCCAGAGCCAATATCTTTGCTTCCCTCGGTTGCTGGGCCTGATGATGACTTTGTTCAAGAGGTCATCGAAGAGTCCTTGGATGGCGAGCTGGGTGTTGAGCCAGTTGAGCCACATGAAGCAATCCCTGCGTCTGTAGAGTGATGCGCGTGGGGAGGTCTTTAACTGCGCTTATAGTCGCCGTTTTGCTACTTGTCAGTGGTTGCGCGCAAATCCCAGCCGTTTTTGATTATCGTCCCTATAACGAGTCCAAACAAACGCCAGTTTGGCCAGCTGCGCCTGAGATTGCCAGATATGGCTTCGTTGGCCAGTTAACGGGTGAAGAGAATTTTCCCCGTCCGGGTGAAAAGACGCTCAACATTGGTGTGAAGTTTTTGCGTTGGCTGGTGGGGCTGGTTGGTCATGGCGAAGAGCCGGTTATTCTGCAGCGCCCCCAGGCTGTAATCAGTGATGGCCAGGGGCGGGTGTTTGTTAGTGACGTGAGTCGCCAGGCGGTTTACCTATTTGATACAGGCAGGGCAGAGTTAAATGTCTGGCAGTACGCAGCTAAGGATATACGCTTTGAATTGCCGATTGGTATGGCGCTAGCAGAAGATGGGGGGGTGTTGGTAGCGGATGCATCGTTACGGCTCATCGCCCATTTAGCATCTAATGGTGAGCCATTGGCCCAGATTGGTTTTGGTGATCTTGAGCATCCAACTGGTCTGGCGAGAGACCCGGTTTCAGGCTGGATATATGTGGCGGATAGGGGCAGCAATTCGATCAAGGTGTTTTCAGCTGCTGGGGAGCTATTGTCTGAATTTTCTGACTTTGGTGAAGAGGAAGGCCAGCTGAATGGTCCGACCTATTTATTTTGGCAGGATGAAAAGCTATACGTCACCGATACGCTGAACTCGAGAATTCAGATTTTTTCAGCCCAGGGTGACTATCTTTCCGGCTTTGGTAAACGTGGATTGTATCTGGGGGATTTGCCCAGGCCGAAGGGAGTGGCTGTTGATAAAGCTGGCAATGTCTATGTGGTAGAATCCTTTTATGATTATTTGTTAATATTTAATCAAGATGGCGAATTATTACTGCCAATTGGCGGCTCGGGGAATGAGATTGGGCAGTTTTATCTACCTGCCGGTGTTTGGGTCGACGATGACTATGTTTACGTCGCGGACACATTTAATGGTCGCGTTATAATATTTGAATATCTTGGAGATGGAAATGCTTCGGACGTTGCAGGTGACGGCAGCTCTGGTATTGTTGACGCTGCTGGGGACTAGTGCCCAGGCTGAAGTAATATCGGATATTCGTAATACCAAACATAATTTTTCGGCCACCGTGGTGCCTGGTCTTCCTGATGGCGCCAGCCGTACTGTTCAGGCCTCGTCTGAATCTCAAATTTGTGCCTTCTGCCATACTCCGCATAAAGGTGCGCAGCAGTCTCGGGCGCCAATCTGGAATCGTAAGCTAAGCGGCACCACATACACACCCTACACCTCATCATCGATGGATGCTGTCGATCTTGCTCAGCCTAATAATAAGTCAAAGCTGTGTTTGTCATGTCATGATGGCACTTTGGCAATTGGTTCAGTGAATGTCCTGAATCGCGTCGAAGATGCCCAAGTTAAGATGCGTGGCACCAAAGCGGATGGCACCATGCCGGGTGGTGTTGATGAGCGTTCCGGTTTTACTCGTCGCCTTGGTACTGATTTAACCAACGACCATCCGGTTTCATTTACCTACGATACCGCCCAGTTCAACCGAGATGGTGAATTGCGTGATCCAGCATCTGTAACCTTCCTGGGTGAGCGTAATGCTGGCGGACATAAGCCAACATTGCCGCTGGAAGATGGGCAAATGGAATGTATCTCTTGTCATGACCCCCATATTCGCAGTACCGAAGGTGAGAACATCAAATTCTTGCGTGTGAATCGTTTTCAGAAGAGTGCGCCGGTTGAGGGTTCATTTAGCCAGGCCAACGACATTATTTGTCTCGCTTGTCATGAAAAATCGGGTTGGGCTGATTCTGCGCATGCAAATCCCGCAGTGGCGAGTAACGAGGTTTATACAGATGCGGCAGCGGCTATCCGTGAATTTCCCCAAGGCACCCAGGTATGGCAAGCGGCATGTTTGAATTGTCATGATCCGCACACGGTGCAGGGGTCGCGTCGCTTGTTGCGTGAAGGGACTGATGACTCAGGCCAGTTGCAGAGCGTTGGCGGCGGAGTAATTCGTGTGAAACAGGGTGGTAAACCAGCGATTGAAGAGACCTGCTACGCCTGTCACTCTACCGATGGCAATGTCTTGCAACGTCAGGATCAAAAAGGCTTGTTTGAACCGCCTGATATTAAGTCAGATTTCAGTATGCAGGTGCATATGCCGATTGCAAGCGACGAACAGGCCGCCGGTGAAGAGCGTCATTCAATCGGCACTTATCCAGCACCACAAAGTGGTAAGGACTTCATGGAGTCGCCGCAACATATGGGTAAAGGCGATTTGAGTAATCGTCATGCCGAGTGTACTGATTGTCACAACCCGCACCGAGTCATTAAGAATCGTCGCTTTAATGATAACCCTAAGGTTCCCGATGACGAGGGAACCCATGTTCATAATGCCAGTGATTTTCGCGTCGAGGATAATGGAGCCCATACCAATCTGGCTTCAGGTGTATTGCGAGGTGCCTGGGGTATAGAGCCGGTGTATGGCAATACAGAGTTTGGCAGTAATCCGATTAGTTTCGAGGTTAAGCGTGGGGATGCGATAGTGGGCGGGAGTACCGATGTCAGTGCGCCCTATGTGACACGAGAGTATCAGATTTGTTTCAAGTGTCACTCAAACTATGCCTATGACACACCACCACCGCTGGGAACAAATCACTCAGGTGGCACGCCTGCTGGCACTAATGCCTTATATAACTACACCAATCAAGCGATGGAGTATCAGTCGCCTGAAGATCATAAGGGTGAGGGGACGCCGTCGAGCCCTAAGGGTGTTTATGTCGACGGGGCGCCCTGTACACAGGTCAATCTTGGTGTAAGAAAGCCGTTTGGTTTACCAGAGCAAGCCATAACTATTCAGGATCTTTTAGATGACCCGAATACCGCTACGTTGGCTGCGTTAGCCCCGCGCGCCGGAACTCAAGACCCTGAAGGCAACTGTATTAATTACGATGAAGACAATCATCGTTCGTGGCATCCGGTGACGGAGCCAACCGGGCGTACCCCGGCTGTGCGTGATGCCAATGCCGATGACTGGCATGAACCCTTTAATGCTGCCGTAGGGGTACAAACCATGTACTGTTCTGATTGTCATGGCTCAGATACACAGCAGGGCACCGTTGTGCCTCGTGGGCCACAACCTAATGGGCCGGTTTGGGGGCCACATGGCTCAGATAATGAGTTTCTTCTGAAGGGCAGCTGGAGCGATGAAACCGGGCAGAATACGGCCTCTGATGGTCTTTGTTTCAAGTGCCATAATTTTGATTACTATGGTAAGAAGTTTCCTGGCGGCCCCCTTGGGAGCAGTAATACCAAAGATAGTGGTTTCAGCCGTGATGCCAGCTTGGGTTTTGCTTCGTGCCTCTATGTGCCTAGTGTGAATCTGCATACGGGCCATGCACAAGAGGGACAGGTGGATAATTTCCGTTGTAGTTATTGTCACATTTCAATTCCGCATGGCTGGAAGAATAAAGTTTTTCTTGCCAACCTGAATGATGTTGGTCGAGAGGTTGGTTTGGCTGCTGGTGGTAAACAGGTGCGAAACAACCAGACCTCTCGTTACTATCGTGGTCCTTATTATAATGGTGCTGTGCTGAAGGTGGTGCAGTTCCGTCAGAGTGGTAAGTGGATTCACAACAGTTGTGGTTCGGCAGGCACGCCAGGAAACGGCCGTGTTGGTGGTAACAATAATGCGGGTAATATCCCCTGGATGACTGATCAGGGCTCAGGCAGCGAGGCCTGTAACCTGCTGCCATGATGGGGTGGGTATGCAGGTTGGCCTCAACTCGGCTGACCTTGTTTGGTATGGTTTTGCTGGCAGTTGGTGCCGGCCTGAGCTACGATAACCCGGCCGATGTTTCGGTATGGGTGCTGGCTGGGCCGTTGCTGTTATTGGCGCTCAACCTATTCGCCGCTATTCTCACCCAGCCCAGAATTAACCGTCGTCCCGGGTTGTTGATATTTCACATTGGTTTGTTGTCGATCTGCGTGTTGGCAGCAATTGGTCGCCTGACCTTTTACGAGGCGCGTGTCGAGGTCAGTCAAAACAGCGCCTTTGATGTTGCTGCCGTTGACGAAGTCAGCCAGGGAATGTTTCATCCGGGGGAACTGCACCGGGTACAGTTTGTCCAACAGGGCTATACCGTTGAGTACCGGCCAGGTTTGGTGCGTGGTATCACCCGTAGCCACCTTCAGGTTGGTGATGGCCACGGTGGCTGGCAAGCGAAAGTGGTCGGTGACGATACACCGCTGATATTCAATGGGTATCGTTTCTATACCACCTTTAATAAAGGTTTTGCCGCGATCTTGACCTGGATACCGGAACAGGGTGAGGCGATAACCGGCACTTTGCATATGCCCTCGTATCCGCTGTTTGATTACAACCAAGCAAACAGCTGGACACCACCGGGCAGCAGTGAAGAGATCAAGTTTTGGCTGCGTGTCGATACGGGCATGGATAGAGAAATCGATTGGCTGCTAGATGTCCGCAATACTAAGGGCATGTTGGTGGTAAATAACGGAGAGCAGCGGCTAGAGTTACAGCCAGGTCAGGCGATAGACCTGCCGGGAGGGCAGCTGCGGTACGAGGCCCTGAGCAGCTGGATGGGCTATAAGATATTTTATGACCCAACGCTAACGTGGTTGTTTATCGCCTCCATGCTGACGGTGTTTGGGCTGTGTCTGCACTACTGGGATAAATTCAAGCACCAGTCCATCGCTTCGGTTGTGGTGGCTGACAAGAAACAACAAGATGTATAAATGACTAGCAAGGTAAACAAGGCATGAGTGGCGTAATGACGGAACTTCCCTGGATGTGGGCAGGTTTGTTCGCCTATGCCGTGGCCACCCTGCTGGCGTTTCGCAATGTTTGGCAGGTCGGCGCCAACAATAGCGCGGCAATACTGCCTGATCGTCAGGGTGAGCGCGGGATATTGTTGGCAATCGTCACGGGTGTACTGCTGCTGACTGTGGCGCTGGCAGTGCGCTGGGATCGGCTTGGCCATGGCCCCTTCGTCAACCTGTTTGAGTTGTTGATGAGCCAGCTGTTCAGTCTCGGCCTGATCTACTCTGTCGTCTATTGGCGTGTCCCAAATCTGCGGGCTAGCGCCGTGGTCGTGCTACCGTTGATATGGATTCTCGGTAGCTGGATATTATTTATAGAACCCGCCGATAGCCGCTTCCCGCCCACCTATCATAACAACTGGCTCTGGGCCCATGTCGGCTTCGGTAAGGTGTTTCTTACGTTTAGTTTAGTGGCTGCAGGCCTGGCAGGAGTGATCCTGTTGCGAGCTATTCCTCGACTGGGGCGGTGCTTTGCCCACATGTCGGATGAGGCCCTGGATCAATTGGCCTGGCGTTTTATGATGCTGACCCTGGTGTTCGACAGCCTGATGTTGATCGCCGGTGCGGTGTGGGCTCAGGATGCTTGGGGGCGCTATTGGTCCTGGGATGCATTGGAAACCTCCGCCTTTATGACCTGGCTTTCTATCGGTGCCGGCATCCATGTGCGCTTGAGTTATAACATTCCAATCCGGATTGGCGCCCTGGTCATTCTTGCCATTTTCTTCCTAGCCTTTGTCACATATTTTGGCGCGCCCTTTTATAGTGAGGCAGCCCACAAAGGGGTGATTTAATCCATGTCCGTTAACGAATCACAAGGCCTGGTGGAACAGACCGCCGCCATCACCGCTATGGCGCTGGTTGTTGTATTGCTGGCCATGATGTCTGGCTTTGCCAATCGTGCTCAGTTTGCCTACCAATCGCCTATGTCTAAAGCGGAAGCGTTAATTGATGCTGAGGCTGATCCACGTGGTCATGCCAAACAATTTCGCCTGAATCAAATTGATGAACGTTTTCAGCAGGCCCTGGCCATGTTGCACGCCAAAGAGTATGACTTTGCCACCAAGGCCCTGCAGCGAGTCATCGAGCTGGCGCCAAAGATGCCAGAGGCCTACGTCAACATGGGTTACTCCCTGATCGGCAAACAGGACTTCAAGGCCGCAGCCGATTTTTTCAGCGCCGCCATTGAACTCAAACCCTATCAGGCCAACGCTTACTGGGGTCTAGCCATATCAATGGAGCAGCTAGGTGAGCTGGAAGCAGCGCTAGGCGCGATGCGCACCTTTATTCACCTGTCACCCCCCAACGACCCCTTTTTGCGCAAGGCCCGCTCGGCCTTGTGGGAATGGGAGTCAAGCCTCAAACGTGGCCCTTTGCCTGAAGCAGAGCAAGAGTGGATCAAACGACGTGGCAAGGAATGGCAAGAGCGAAACAGCCTGGATGCCGATGCGCCCGCAGCAGAAGATCGCTCGATAGAGTTGAATTAATCTGACCATATAACTGCTAGAGCAAACTTCAGACGGAGACGGGCTCGTCCTCGGCTGAAAACTGGAATTGCAGGCGATTTCGTCATAGCTGTTCGGCCAATGCCATTTCATCCACTGCAAAGTCAGACTCAATCCACTCGACTATCGCCCGGGCCACGTTCGGATAAGGGCGTGGCCCGGGACTGTCTTCGCTCAACCACTCGCGCAATTGTTTCAGATTGAAGTCATACATTACCTCGCCGATCTCCAGCTTTTCTATCGCTTCAGCATTTGAAAGCTGTTTCATTTGGCCTCGCGTAGGTCTGACCAACAATTTTTTGCCCGCCTGAATAGTCTCACTCAGCAGACCAAAACCGGCATTGGCGATCACGCCATTACAACTGGCCAAGTCTTGCTGAAAGGCGTCTTGATGAAAGGGGCGCAAATGAATATTCTGATCATCATGGGCTGCATCAGTATCGCAGTAGATATAAAAATTTACTTCTTTGAATGCACGCAAGAAATCAATCACACGCTTACTATTTTTAAACGGTAGATAAACCAGAATTTTGTCCTCAACAGAAGTCAGTGGATAACTCAAAGGTTCTATCATAGGCGGTAAAATAGCGCCGTTAAAATGATGCCAATGAAATCCAATGCGGCGTAGCGTCGGCGCAAAATGCTTCAATACCATACTACCCAGCAGTGTATGATCTGAGGCAGGCACCTGACCCGAGTTGAAGGCATATTGATGATCAATCCCAAGAGATGGTTTATTTTGTAGTTTAGCGGCCCAGGCGGTAATCGGTTCAAAATCAGTAATAACCAGGTCATAGCCGGACAGGTCAAGTGTCCTAAAATCATGAATAAAACGAACAAGATTATTGCTTAACACCATTCTGAGATAATCAATCGGGCCATTTTTCCAACAAAAAGTCAGGCCACGGTGACTGCGAAAACCAGCGAATGCCTCCATGTTAAAAAACTTATCTTGTGGCCGGTCAAAAAAGAGATAATCAACCTCTATGCTGGACTCAGCCAAGGCCCGTTCCATGGTTCTAGCGCGTGTAATGTGGCCATTTCCGGTCCCCTGAATACCGTACAAAATCCGCATTTACCTTGTTCCTAAAGAGTCAGCCATAGGGCCAACTCGGCACTGACCAGCCCCAACGCCATGCCCGTTAATATATCGGTGGGGAAATGTACGCCGAGTATTACCCTGGAGCAGCCAATCAAAAAAGGCCAGTGTATAGGCCAGCCCAGTAAATTTGGGATAGTAAAATGCAATAATTGATGCAAACAGAAATGCAGCTGCAGTATGGCCGGATGGGAAACTGAACTTATCAGAAGGCTTTAAAAGCGAGCTAAAGCTAATATTACTATCTGCCGGGCGGTTACGTTTCACTGTGTCTTTATAGACAAGATAAGCCGGAAGTTCAATGGCAAAGGCCAGCAGAAGGGTCAATGCAAACTGCGACCCATACTGTTTTTCCATCAATGACAACAGTAGCCCGACAATGACATAAAGGAAATCATCGCCGCTTTTTGAAATCCATTTTGAGGCTGCAGCAATCTCACGATAGCAGATGCGCGACACACCAATGAAAAGGCACCTGATCATACTTGGTAACAATATTAACGATGTTAGGCATAACAGTTCTCCCGGTTGGAGAACATTGTTAAACGCCTTGATTGCAGGGATGTGAAGCGTCTATGAAGGTTTGGTTACTTAAGCAACAGATAAATAAAGCCTTTTAACAAGGCGAGGTTTAGGGCTAAACGGCTGGCTGAACTCATACAAAATGGTAAATGCCCAAGAACAGCGTGGTGCATATAGTCAGTGCTTTTAATGTCTTACTCAATGTTGCGCCAGCCAATTTCGGCGGCTGTTTTTGCACCAACCAAGGCCTGTGTCAAACTCGCTGGCATTATGGCCGTTGTTTCAGAAACGGCTATACGTCCGCCCATAATTTCGGCAAATTGCTGTGGAAACAAAGGCTCACTGTCTGGCTCGGCATAACCATCGGGAAAAATAGGCAGTGTCGTTTGCAGGTCATATTTATCAGAAGCGCCAAGGGTATGAAGTAGCTCATGGGCAATGACAAAATTATTCTGCTGCACCGACGTATCATCGGCAAAGGCATGCACCACACTTACCATTCCCTTTTGTAGCCCGGTTGAATGCGGCAGGCGTTTATTTTTCGCCGGTTGATTGTACAAAACGAAGACCCGAATGTCGGGTTGTGGGCCGTCATATTGATCAATGGCAACCGACCAATATCGCAACTGCAAACTCCACCACATAGTCTTTAATACCGACCTGTCTTCTGGCGGTAATGGCGGCAGCTCATTAACAATAGGGCCAAGCCGAATTTCGATAGGGTCGTTTACATTAATCCCATAACGCTTGGTTTCAGTGGCAAAAAACGCCTGCACAGATTCAAAATCAGTCGTTGAAATAGAATTGATATATTCATCAGTTAGCTGGCTGTTATCTGCGTTAATCGGATAAACAACTACCCACAAAGAATCCTGCCAGTCGGTAGCCCGAATAGCCGTTAACCAGCTATCCAATGCCACCACTGCTAGAACCAGCAGAAGAATAAACACTCTCAGTTTCTTGAAGCTAAAACCTGAATTGATTGCCGCGCTAGTATTTATATCTGCTGCGCCATTTTGAATCTTTGCCGTAGCAGCACGACTCGCTTTCGCATAAGCAACGCCACAGTTAGGGCATTGCCAGTCAGGTGCATGATCGGAGGGTTGGCGCTGGTATTGGCACTTAGGACACAACAAAAACAAACACCTGTTATTTTTTATGTTTCAAAAGCGCATCAAGCCCAGCAAAGGCCTTGTGGCTAGCGCCCTCTTTTTGGTTTTTCGACTCGATAGTGCCTTCACCATCAAGCAGGCGCGAATGTTCATTGTCATGGCAATAGATACAGAGCAGTTCCCAGTTACTGCCGTCCTCTGGGTTGTTGTCATGATTATGATCACGATGATGGACGGTAAGCTCTTGCACGTTGGCGCGTGTAAACTCGCGTGCACAGCGGCCACATATCCAGGGGTACATCTTCAGTGACTTCTCTCGATAGCCCTGATCTCGTTTGGCACGATTACGCTGGGTCTCAGCAACAACCTCATCAAGACGCGAATTTGAATTAGGATTCTTGGTTGACATGATTTCCCCTCTAAAACTGTGTGTCGTAGTATCAAGCAAGCGCTATTAGTTTACTTGTATGATTGTTGCCATTTATGTTTGCTGCGCTTGATAGAATGTATTAACTCGGTCTCTCATCCACTTTTGTGTGGCTATATTATTCCCCGAACCTTCATTATTCCATCTTACCGTCCAAGCCTTACTGCCTTTGCTTGATCCAGCATGATAATGCACACGAATGTCATAATTTGTATCGGACACATGTTTCAGTACATACATCCATACCCCACCGCCCGATACTCCATCTGAAACAGGGTCTTGATAATCGGATGAGACAAGTGATTTCGACTCCTGCCATGACATACACTGCGCAACCTTGTCAGCGGAGGTTTGATGAGTTTCCAGTTGCGCAACTTGTGCGCTATTACTTGCTATCTCTTGAGCTTTTCTTTGTGAAATTGTTTCAGGACGGTTGTCCACAAACTGCAGGCTAGATTTGCCAGTCCCCTGACTTTTCGATGTGCTATCTGAAGCGGTCTTATTATTTTGCGTTCTACCTGCATAAGTATCCATGTCTAGTCCTTTTCGGTTAGAGCAAATTGCCAATAATATTACCGGATAATGTTAGGTTTTGATGTGCATTATTCATTTCTAGGGGAATATGAAGATTATTCAGATGCATTTGGCATTAACAACTGAAAATCAGCTGCGGCCACTGAAACACCATTCACCATAATTTCCACCGTATGCAGGCCTGGATAATACATGCGAGTGGTTATTTTTTTGATGGCATGTTTTTTTGTTGAAGTCAGCATCTTTTTTGCTGCCAGGGTGGTCGTCCGCCACTTGAATACTTTTGGCGTAGTTGAACCATTAGCCTTCTGGTGATGAATGATGTAGTCAATTATCAAGTCCTGATCTTGGTTAAGGTCAGAGTCTATTGACAGGGTAAACTGCAACGCATCACCAAATACAATATTGGGGGTCAGAATGTCGATGCTCGCGTGTTTAATCTTGGCTGGTTTATAACCCAATATCGCTAATGTTTTTTTATGGCCATTTTTAATCAATGTTCGGCAGGCATGTCGAATCAGTCTTTGTCTTTCCTGGCTAGCCTCTTTTAACCATTGCGCGGCAATATCTGCAACGAGATCAGGGTGATCCTTGGCAATGTCATTTAGATTGTTTGCAACGGAACGGCGCACATATTCTTCATCGTCATCCTTGAGTCGTTCCAGCAAGTCGATAACGGCTGAGGGATCTTTGATAAATAATGGCAAGCGCGTCGCCCAAGGCAGGCGTGGTCGAGTTCCCTCAGAGACCAAGCATCGTACATGATGATTGTCGTCGGTTGTCCAGGTCTTCAATACAGTCAATGTTTTTTCTGGTGATGCCTGTATAAAAAAACGAATGCCAAATTCGGCAGAGCAGCGCTTAGTCATTTCTTTAAATAGTTTCATCGACAGATCAAAATGATCATGTCCACGTAAAGCTACATAATGTGTCATTGGCATGATGGCCCAACCGGATATGCCCTTCGCATTCACAGTGCTTGCAGAAATATCATTGCTCGATGGCGGACCTAGGCTGGCGAACATGATTTTTACTGCTTTCTCAAAATCAGCAGGAAGATACTCAATCATTGTCTCGGTGATTCGTTCAGTACGTGCTTTTAATTCGAGTGAATCTAAATTGTACGTGGCTGTAGCAATGAAGCCCTTAACATCAAGCCCAGACCACTGGCTTTGAAAATGTTCAGCCATGGTTTCAATAACTTGTTTGTTAAGTAGGTTCTTGAATGGCTCTGCCATGCAATGCTCTTTAGTCGATTGTTGTTTGAATGCAATATTGATTCTGATTGTAAATGTGTGTGTTCACCAGCGCTACCGCTATTAGATCGGATGCCTCATGCAGGCTCTTCTCAGGATGTGCATGTGCTTAGGTATGTAGCTTTGCATATATTCTAGGTGGGCGGCCAATAAATCGATTTTACCAAATTAATTTTGTTATATAAATAATTTCCCCTATTTGTGGAGTTGTCGTTTAATTGCATAACCCGGCAGTGATTGCGCTTGACGGGTCCACCAGTGAACAGGATTGAAACTTATAGGAGAGCACCATGAAAAAAGTAATTGCAAGTCCACTGATAGCAGCGAGTCTTGCTATGATTCTGCCCGCAGGCAACGCCGTTGCCGCCGAGCAAACCCTGACACGCTCAACTGGCGCCCCCGTTGGTGATAATCAAAACTCGCTAACTGCTGGTCAGATGGGGCCGACCCTGCTGCAAGATCATCACCTGATAGAAAAACTGGCCCACTTTGATCGCGAGCGGATTCCAGAGCGTGTGGTCCATCCCCGGGGAACCGGTGCCCATGGTGTATTTAAGGCCACTGCTGATCTGACCGATATCACCCGCGCTGCACCATTCCAGGACGTGGGTAAAGAGACCGAAGTGTTTGTCCGTTTCTCATCGGTTATCCACTCCAAGGGCTCTCCTGAATCGCTACGTGATCCACGGGGTTTTGCGGTAAAGTTCTACACCGAGCAGGGTAACTGGGATCTGGTGGGCAACAACTTGCCGGTCTTCTTTATTCGTGATGCGATGAAGTTCCCGGATATGGTGCACTCTCTGAAGCCTGACCCTGTCACCAATCTGCAGGATCCAAACCGCTTCTTTGATTTCTTCTCACACATCCCAGAAGCCACTAATATGCTGACCTGGCTCTACTCACCACTGGGTATTCCAACCAGTCTGGCAGAGATGAATGGCTCTGGTGTGCATGCCTTTAAATTCGTCAATGAGTCATGTGACAGCCGTTATGTGAAATTCACCTGGAAATCTCGCCAAGGTAATAACGGCATGAACGTGGCTGAGGCAGCCAAAGTGCAGTCTACCAACTTCAATCACCTGACCAGCGATTTGTATCAGCGTATTGATAATGGCGAATATCCAGTGTGGGATCTCTATGTGCAGACCTTGGATCCAACCAAGCTCAATGACTTTGGCTTCAACCCATTGGATACCACCAAAGAATGGCCTGAGGCCTTGATTCCCGCTAAGAAAGTGGGTGAGCTGACCCTGAACCGGGTGCCGGATAACTTCTTCCAGTACACCGAGCAAGCGGCAATGGCGCCGAGCAATATGATCCCCGGTATCGAACCCTCGGAAGATCGCATGTTGCAAGGTCGTCTGTTCTCTTATGCCGACACTCAGCGCTATCGTTTGGGCATCAATCACATGAGCCTGCCGGTAAATGCACCAAAGGCAGAGGTGAACAGCCACAGTCAAAATGGCGCCGGTTACGCAGCACCACGTAAAGGCAGCGTTAACTATCAGCCCAGCCGCAGCGGCCACGGTTATGTGGATGACGCCAGCTACAAGGTCTGCTCAGCTCCACTGACCGGCAGTACTCAGCAAATGGCTTTTGAGAAGACTCAAAACTTCAAGCAGGCCGGTGAGTTCTACCGTTCACTGTCAAAGTCTGATCGCAAAGACCTGGTCGAAGCCTTCAGCGGGGATCTGGGAAAAGTGAAAAATGATGAGATCCGCACTATTATCTCAGCCTTCCTCTACAAGGCAGATAAAGACCTCGGCAAGGCTGTTGCCAAGGCAGTCGATGTCAAGATGAGCGATGTGAAGGAGACCGCCAAGCAATACAAAGACTAATCTAGTCAACTCCAGGGAGAGGTGATTAGCACCTCTCCCACTTTTTAAATCAACCAACATGTAGCAGTGGGTTTGCCGCAAAAAGCAATTCCCTTTGTGATCACAAGCGAGCCCACTGCTACATGACGGTAAACCGAAACAGTCAGAGCTATAAAGGCCAATATGATGAACAGAAAAATTAAACTCTGGACAACACTGCTAATCAGCTTGCTTACCAGCACATCCCTCTATGCCTATCAGCACATCGATGAGCAGCTATTCAGCGTTGCCCGCAGTGGTGAGCTGGCGCAATTAGAGCAACTTCTAAACCAGGGCACCGATGTCAACAAGACGAATTCACAAGGCTTCACAGCGCTGATGCTGGCGGCCTATTACGGACACACCCCCTTGATAGAAAGACTGATTCAGTCCGGTGCGCAAACCTGCACCATCGACAACAAAGGTTCCAGTGCCATGATGGGGGCCGCCTTCCGCGGCCATCTCAAGGTGGTTCAATGGCTGTTGGAAAATAGTGGTTGTGATGTGAATCAGCGTAACCATGTAGGGTAAACCACGCTGATGATGGTGGCACTGTTTGGCCGTGAGGAAATTATCGACCTGCTTTTGAAGTATGGCGCAGACCCTGGTGTTCAAGACGCAATGGGTAATCGGGCGGCTACACTGGCCGCGGGGCAAGGCCAGCAGGCATTGGCGAAAAAATTGAATGCACAATAATTGGAGGGGCATACATGCCCCCCCCCATTGAGAAATACCGCCCACCTGGCGCCGCCGTTAGGGGGGTGATGTAGCGCTTAATTTTTCTGTTCAAACACGAGTTTGAATGTTACTGGAACCGCTGTGCTGATCGATGGCAAACTAGCTACCGTGCGTAGCGCTTCTATGCCCTTAACCAGTTCAAAATCAGCGGCTTTAATAATGATCGGGCGGGTGGTTGATACCAAAAAGCGATCTGAATCTAGTTTAACAACCACAATCTTGGCATTGAACTGTTTGCTATTGCCATGCAATGAAAGTTTGAGTTGTAAATCTTTTTCTAACAGCTGGCCTACTTCTAACTGAGAAAACTGCTTCATATCGATGTCACCGACGACCACCGCTTTAGGAAACAGCTCTGTCTCAAATAACATCTTGCGCATTCGTTCATCGCGAATTGAAATACCTGTGTCGACACTGGACAAGGCTATATCGATTTTGACAGCGCCATCCTCACCCACTGAGCCTGAAAGGCTCTCAAATGTGTGAACCTCAGCAACCGTGTCTTTCTTAATTGAGACAAAGCTTAAGCTCGAACTGTTATTGTCCAAATCCCAGGCAGCACTGGCCGAGCAGGCGATGAATAAAAAGCCAAGCCCTGTCATAGCTTTGGCAATAGTGTTAGTGGTTTTCAAAGTTGATCTCCTGCTGGGTTAAAAGAAGCTCTATCAAAGTTCAGTAATGCCTAGATTCGTGTAATGCCTTCAAAATGATTTGCTCTAGTTAGCGAACAATATATGACGGTTGATAAGAAAAATAGTTCAAGCTAATCATATACTGTCAAAAAATAGTTATTCTATCATCGCGCCACTTGGCCAGCTCAAAGATCACCGCCGGGGCATGCTGTCAGCATCATTGCATGGGCGGGCTTTAACGAGCTAGCAAATACAAAGTAAGCAATAGCAAAAATAAACATTGTTTGTATGAATAGAGGGATGCCGATCCACAAAATAGCAAGCAGATTACTGATAATGACCTCACCCTTGAATGAGAGGATCAGAATCAATGTTATAAGAATGATTGTTTTTAATAGAGGATTATTAAGCAATAGCTATTGCTTGGAAAACATAACGCTGAACTTAGGAAAATTGTTAACGTAGTGTGTTGTTCAGCGGATATCCACAAACCCAGAATATTGCACGCCTGACAGCATGGCTATTTCTCGATGCCATGTTGCCAAATCATTTTTATTGAATTTGTTCAGATGGTCGTGACCACAGGCTCTTGCCATTACCGCCATCAATTCAACAGAGGCGTTGAAGAAGTTTTGTAATTGAACTGCAGATTTTTCGATGTTTAATCGTTGCCGCAGATCCGAATTTTGAGTGGCTATTCCTGCGGGGCAGTTATTGGTGTTGCACATTCTTGCCGCAACACAGCCGACTGCCTGCATTGCACTGTTGGCGATAGCAACGCCGTCAGCGCCCAGGGCCATGGCTTTGACAAAATCGATAGGCAGGCGTAATCCACCTGTTGCGATGAGTGTGACTCGTCCGCTGACTTCCTGTTCGTCTAGATAACGGCGCGCCCTTGCCAAGGCTGGAATCGTCGGTACGCTGATGTGGTCGCGAAACATCTCGGGCGCTGCTCCCGTTCCGCCACCACGGCCATCAAGAATGATGTAATCGGCACTGGCATCTAGCGCAAACTGAATGTCGGCTTCTATGTGATTCGCACTCAATTTAAAGCCGATGGGAATTCCGCCAGTGATCTGCCTAACTTGATCAGCGAAACGCCTAAAGTCATCAACAGTCACCAAGTCTTTGAAGGTTGGCGGTGATACGGCCGGTTGGCCTGCTTCAATGCCTCGAACTTGGGATATTTTTCCGACGTTTTTATTACCAGGGAGATGACCGCCAGTGCCCGTCTTTGCACCTTGGCCGCCCTTAAAGTGAAATGCTTGAACTTTAGTTAAAAGTTTTTCTTTATAACCAAACTCGGCACTGGCCAGCTCGTAAAAATATCGACTATTCGCCTCCTGCTCTTCCGGCAACATTCCACCTTCACCGGAACAAATACCTGTACCCGCTAACTCTGCACCTGTGGCCAAGGCAATCTTTGCCTCTTCCGACAAGGCACCAAAACTCATGTCTGAGACAAAAAGAGGAATCTTTAAAACAAGCGGTTTTTTAGCCTCTGGCCCGATAACAAGTTCAGTGCCTACAGGATGATCTTCCATCAACGGTTTAGTCGCCATTTGTGCTGCCATGATCTGCAAGTCATCCCAATGCGGCAACAAATGGCGTGGTACACCCATTGATGTCATTGGCCCATGATGGCCAAGTGTTGATAGGCCCTCTCTGGCCAATTGATGGATAAAAGCAACGGTCGGCTCTTCTATTGTCGGAATCGCAGCGGCTAGGTCATTACTATCATTAGATGCGCCTGGTCCTTCTTTACCAACTAAATTGGCCGAAAACTGCTTGTGTGTGCCATCGCAGAAAGGTGCGTTTTTAGTGTGCTTACAGGCACAAAGATAGGCGTCGCCACTCGACTCAGCAGTAAAAGCCTTTGGCTTAAACGATGTGCCCGCATGTGAACCATCACAAAAAGGTTGTTTTTTTGAACGACCACAAACACAAAAGTAATACTCTTCGCCTTTATTTAAATGAACTTTCTTTGGCTTATTGTCTGCGATAATAGGGTGATTACTCATGACGGCTCCTGAATTATGTAACGCCAAGCTAGAAGATTGGAGCGAAGCAACGCGCCAGTCAACTAATATAATAGTGATGTTTCTGTCGATGTCATGCAGCAGGGTGTTTACATAAACAAATCGCCGTATCCCCAAATCGCCGTGCCAATAATTGCTAACAAAACGGTTAGTAATGACAGCGGATTGTAAAATTTCCGGTAGATATCAACGTTAACGACCGGTTTCCGGTGTGCTTTCAAAAGACTTAATTGAGACAAAATTGAAAATATAACTAAAACAGATCCACTACGCTGAAACCAGCTTGCATAGGTTTCAGTTTCTGGAATCCAAACGGAATAAAGTACGACAATTGGTGCAAGCACCCCAAGTAATACAAGAAAGAAGCTAGATAAATAATGTCTCTTCATTGTTACCCCATCCTTGTTGATGTTTTTATACAACAAATTCGGCGGTGGACCGTCGAGCTAGCTGGATTATTTATAGCTAATCGCCATTATAAAATTTCCAATACCACTCTGTTTATTCAATGGGTTTTGTAGATGCATCAAATCATCGAGGTGTATGCATATCCCGACTTTAACTCTAGTACGTTTAAGCTAAAAAATTATTGTAGTTCTTTGTCTCAATCCCGCGACACCTGTGAAATCTTTTTTATCAATCACTTGAGCTGTTTTACGCTCTTAGCGTTGGCTTATGACGACAGTTTTTTTTGTGAAACTAAACAGGTGTTCATTTTTCTTCTTCAACTCTTTGAATAAACAGCATAAGAATTATTGGCACGAAATGCGCATTGCTGTGTTGCCAGTTTGGTATGCCTGAGAATAGACGGCAAAAACGAGCTGTGCAGTTGGTCAGTAATCATTTTTAAATAATTCAGAGGAAAAGAATAATGAATAACACTACAAACACTTATGGCAATGCACACAATATTGATGCAGCAAGCCGTATCTCGAATGCCGCCCTTGGCGGCATGTTGATTGGTATAGTTTTTACCGGACTCCCGGGGGAGTATCTGGGGTGGTTTTCAGTCTTACCTATTATTGCTATCTATCCGTGTCTTACCTCGGTGTTAGGCTATAGTCCCATGCGGGCGGCATTAAACGCGCTAGCAAAGCGAGCAGGTCAGCGGTGGTCAGGTTGCTTTCAACTACATAATGGTTTTATTGAAGCTGCCGGACACTAGGGGTGTGATGCCACATTGAAATAGTTGCTGGGGAGGACCCTCAGCCATAACAAACGAATGTGACAAAGGGGTTAGGTCTTGCGCTAACAGGCCACTTTGTAGGGTGCTTTAATGCAATGCCTGCCCCCATCGTCGTCTACTTTATATGCCCTTCGTGAATGCGTGGGTGTCGTTGCGAACCTTCGTTGCTCTTCTTTAGATTAAGTCAATATGTGCAATGTGCTAGGTCGGCCGTTGCTGTTGAACGTGCCTGATACTGATATGGGGGCTTGGGTATGAAAATGCTTTGCCGTTGGGCGCCCCCATGGCGTTATTTTTTAGCGGCACCCTGAGGCACGGAATGGCAGCGCATACAGTTTTTCGTCGGTGGAAATGCCACCTTGCCATGACACAGGCCACAAAACTTGCCCGTCAAAACATCGGTCATCGCAATATCGTTGGCGCCTTTCTTCTGTTTGAAAATTGCTGGGTGGCAGTTTTTACAATCCAGCCACAGCGTGTGAGATAAATGCGGGAAGCGAACATGGGGCATTTTTCCTGTGTCGGTGAAGATGATATCCATGTCCAGCGTCTTTTTCTCCGTCTCGCCGTGCAAATCCGCTCGTGGGGCAATCAGGCCCTGCTTGACGGTCTCAACCCAGTTGACGATGCCGACTGAATCACGGGGAAAGTCGACCATGGCTTCATAGGGGTTCTGCAACACGTGCACCGCGTCGTTGCTTGGATCATGTATGCCATCTTTAGGTACCGGGGTGACCTCGCCCTCTGTCTGGTAATGTTTGCCCCGGTTCTTTAGAACTGGTTCCAGTTTATCTGCGGCATGAACAGCATTGCCGCTGAGCAGTAGTGAAAGTGTCAGGGCAAAATAAAGAAATATCTGCACTGTTTGTTTGTGTAGTGTAGTTGTGCTGGCGACAGTGAGTGTAGTGTAGGACATGCCTGTTTCCTGAGATTGAGCGTATGTTCTGTAATCAACGAATAGCCAGTATAAAACATATCGACTTTTCATGAGACCCCAAAAGTGGTTTGCAGAAAGCGGTATGTCGAATCAGTGAAACTTACTATAGCTTTTTTTACAGTGATCGTGATTGGCGAAACTGCGAAGTCCAGCTGTTTTCAGCTACCCTTTAAGTGAGCCAACAATTGGCTGCGCAAGGCATTGGGCAGGCCGTGGATGCTGAGCGTATCCGTTTTTTCCTCATAACTGACGCGGCCATTGAGGTGGTAGGTGGAAAAACTGATGGCAAGATCCCGTTCACGACCGGAGAATTTGACATAACGGCGCAGACTTTTTCGATCAAGCACCACCTCTGCTTCTTCCCCTGATTCGCCAGCAGGATTATGCGGCAATACCTCTCGGACAAACTTTTCACAGTCGATGCCGTCTAGTTCTTTAGACAAACCGTGAATATTGACCGGTTCATCCTTTTGTTCCTGCGCCATGCAATAATCCACCACCTGAGTACGATAGTCGTTGACCTTATCTTCGGGCAGCTGTTTGGCGAAGGACTCAACGCCCTTTAAAAATGCCTCGGTGCTCTCCTGGGTATCGATACCGTCACCAAAACCGGTCAACTCATCAAAGATCTTCGCCAGCTCCGGATTGGCCCGCGGCGGCAACATGGAAAGATAGGCGTAGTTTTTGCGCACCTTCCACTCGGCCAGGTCCACCTTAATGCCAAACATCGACGGCCCGGTATCCACCACATAACTGGGCATCACCTCTAAGGATTCACTTATGGCCAAAGATTCATTGTGATTCACCGCAAACAGGTAAAACACCTGATGCTGTTCACTCATCGAATCAATAAAAAACAAAAAGTGTGCCTTTATCTCAACAGCCTTTTCGTTCACGCCAGCCTCAAGCCTTTGCATAAGTGCAGAGCTAAGTTGAGAGAAGGAATGTTTGTCATGCAAAAAGGCATCCAGTTCCTGCGCCAGCAGCGACGGCTCGGCATCGGCAGGAAAGCTGCCATGCCTACGAGCAAGACGAGATAAAAAGGCGCTCTTCAGCTTATCCAGAAGCACATCTTTAGTTTCGTCGGCGGCCAGCTCATCTTTACGCAATAACAGGCTAGCCTTGGCATCCGCCTGGCGACAAAGATAATGGGCTGTGACATGGGTGATAGACATCTGAATTTCCGGACTGTGGTTAGAAGGTAGTATCATACATCGTAGGTTGCACCCAATGGGCATGAAGGCTAAGCGTTTTTTGCGCACCCCAACATGTCCAATCAGATGGTTTCGTATTGTCTTGAGAGATACGTTGGGGTGCGTTTCACTTACCCCAACCTACGGTCCTAGTGAATTACGGATTATTTTTATTTGTTTGATAAAAGCTCTCAGCCATCCACGGTCTAGCTTCGTTCGCAGCAGCCTTGATAGGTGTTTGCCGAATGCGTGTGATGGCTAGGTCGACTTTGTTTTGCAGTTCTTGTTTCGGTTCTTTTTCGCCACCATAACAAAATCGCTGCAAGGCCCTGACTGCGTCTGGCACGGTTGCATCCTCGGGTTGATGTGCAGTCCATTGTTGCAACCCTTGTTCCAGTGTTCGGCTACCCATGGCCTGCAACAGTTTTTGTTGCAGCGGGTGACGTTTATCTTTTGTTTTTATCTGTGTTGTCTTAACTCGTTCTGTTCGTATGGGCTGAGTGTTTTGTTTGCGCCACAGTTTTAATAGTGTGGTCAGCCATAGCAGCGTCATGATGGTGGTGGCGAATTGCCATAGCCATCCAGGTTTTTTTTGCGCGGTGGCTGATTCAATATCGTTAATAGTGTTGCTAGTGGTGATGGCGGTCGGTTGAGGTATTGAGCTGGCTTTTACCTTGATTGTTTGGCCGGGGAGTTCCACTAACGCCGCAGAGCCAGTGTCAGGGTCAAAATAAGGCACCCGAATTGGTGGTAGTTCAAACTGACCGTCATGCAACGGCATTATTGAAAGACTATAGTCGGCTGCATCGATAATGCCGTTGCTGCTTTTTTGTGTGTGGTAACGAGCAGGGTCGGGATAGAGTTTTAGTCCTTCGCCTAACTCAATGCCGGGCAGCAACCTGGGTAGGGTGGTGACGGCTACGGGGGCCTTGAGTGTGATTGTCCACTGGCTGAGTTCGAATTGTTTGAAATCATTGGGCAGTGGTTCGGCAGTCAGTTCAGGTTTGCCGATGATGATGTCGGCCGGTAGGTCGGCGGGCAGGGCCTTGACCTCAAGTGTCAGGCGTTGATGTGGCAGGCGCAGTTTGTTGCCGTTTTTAGTGGCGATCCAGATATCCGGTAGTTGCACGGTGAATGCCCCGGCCTGGATAGGGAATACTGACCAGGTCATGCGTTCCAC
>CAMYNQ010000021.1 GCA_947259785.1 uncultured Chromatiaceae bacterium
GCAAAGATGGTGACAGAATTTATTGCAAATCATGCGGGACTGAATATCGCTTGCATCGCATGACTGATACCTTTGCTATTGAGCCAACCGGCGGCAAGGCGACGGCGCAACAGCTACAGCCGAGCGCGGATAAATATCCGATTGATGACTTGATTCAGCAAATGCCGGTTGAACTGACACTTTAGTAAAAAAAGGATTTAGGACTTCATACACTGCAGTGGATGCGGTATTTTGTTTTAGGATAGATAACAATCTGAAAAGAGGGAGTGTTGGAATATTACCAATAATAATCTATACCTCTGCCTAATCAGTGTCCACGGCCTGATAAGGGGAGACAATCTGGAGCTGGGTCGGGACGCCGATACCGGTGGTCAAACAAAATATGTGGTAGAGCTGGCCCGTGCCCTGGCTCAGCAACCCGGCATAGGCAGAGTCGATCTGCTGACACGCTTGGTGGAAGACTCGGCAGTAGATGGTGATTATGCCCAGCCAGAAGAACGATTGAGTGATGGCGTTCGCATCATCCGCATCGAAGCAGGGCCAGCGGGTTATACCCCCAAAGAAGCGCTGTGGGATCATCTTGATGCCTTTGTTGATAATGCCTTGAACTATCTGCAGCAACAGCCGCAGCAACCAGCCATTCTACACAGCCATTACTGCGACGCCGGTTATGTCGGCAGTCGCTTGAGCCACATGTTGGCTATTCCTCTAATCCATACCGGCCACTCTCTGGGGCGCGTCAAACGCAGGCGTCTATTGGCAACGGGGCTGCATTCCACCCAGATCGATGAGCGCTACAACATGTCGCGGCGTATTGAAGCTGAAGAGCTGACCCTCGCCACGGCAGAACGAGTGATCACCAGTACTCACCAGGAAATTGAAGAGCAGTATGAGCTCTATGATTATTATCAACCCGAACAGATGCGGGTCATCCCTCCAGGCACCGATCTAAGTCGTTTTTATCCACCGGATGGCGGTGAGTGGCAAACCGCCATTGCGGCAGAGATTAACCGCTTTCTCAGGCAACCGGAAAAACCGATTATTCTGGCTTTGTCGCGGGCCGATGCGCGTAAAAATATAGCTGCCCTGGTGACTGCCTATGGTGAGAACGAAGTTCTACAGAAACAGGCAAACCTGGTGGTGGTGGCCGGCAACCGCGACGATATCAGCGATCTGGATGTAGGGGCCCAAGAGGTATTTAATGAATTATTGTTTCTGATAGATAGGTACGACCTTTACGGCAAGGTAGCTTACCCCAAACATCACAGCGCCGATGAAGTGCCCCAAATCTATCGCTTGGCGGCCACATCCGGTGGGGTGTTTGTGAACCCGGCCTTGACAGAACCTTTTGGTCTGACATTGATCGAGGCGGCGGCCACTGGTCTGCCCGTTGTCGCCACAGAAGATGGCGGCCCCAATGACATCATTAAAAATTGCCGCAATGGTTTGTTGATAGACCCCCTGGACAGCGAAGCGATTGCCAAGGCAATATGTGCGGTACTGTTGCTTGAGGGGCAATGGCAGCAATATTCGTTAAATGGTGTGGATGGCGTACGTGAGCACTATTCATGGGCCGGGCATGCAAAGGCCTATCTCGAGATGATACGGCCGATTGTCGAAAAAACCGCTGTGCCGCTGGTGCATCCGCCGCGAACCCGGTTGCCGATGCTCTACCACGATCGGGCGATATTCACGGACTTGGATCAAAACCTGTTAGGCGACACGGAGGCCTTGTCTGAGCTGGTTGCTTTGATTCGAGAGAAGCGAAAAAGTGTTTCTTTTGGTATTGCCACCGGGCGGCGGTTGGATTCAGCCCTGAAGATAATGAAGAAGTATGGCATTCCCGAGCCGGATGTATTGATTACCAGTGGTGGCAGCGCGATTTACTATGCACCCAAACTGACTGAAGACGCTGCCTGGAGTTGGCACATCGAAAAACAATGGACACCGCAGATGGTGAGGCGGGTGCTGGATAATTTGCCTGGCTTGAAGATTCAGCCCAGGGCAGAGCAAAGTCGTTTTAAGATCAGTTATTACATCGATACGGCCAAGGCCCCCTGCCTCGATGAAATCAACCAGCTGCTGCATCAAGAGGAGCAGGCCGTCACTGTGATTGTCTCGTTTGGTCAGTTTTTGGATGTCTTGCCGATTCGTGCATCTAAGGGCTTGGCGCTGCATTATTTTGCTGCGCAGTGGGATATTCCGCTGGAACATATCCTGGTCGCAGGTGGTTCAGGCGCCGACGAGGATATGATGCGCGGCAATACCCTGGCTGCCGTGGTTGCCAATCGTCATAATGAAGAATTGTCTCAGCTGGAAGACATGGAGCGCATCTATTTTTCTGAGGGGGCCTATGCCCGAGGCATACTGGAAGCACTGGATCACTATGATTTTTTCGCTAGTTGCAGGGCTCCAGAGCTAGAGGTGGCAGTGGATGACTGAAACTCTGTTGTTGTGTACTGATTTGGACAGGACGCTGTTGCCTAACGGAGCACAGCCTGAGTCGTCGCGGGCACGCCAGATTTTTTGCCGTTTTGTCTCTCAGTTTAACGTTAGTCTGGTTTACGTCACCGGTCGTGATAAACACCTGGTACAACAGGCCATGCTTGATTATCAACTGCCGCAACCGGACTTTATCATCAGTGACGTGGGTACCAATATCTACGATTTGAGGAGTGGGGATTGGCAGGCTTGGCCCGAGTGGCAAAAAGAGATTGCCCAGGACTGGCAGGGCCGAACTCATCAGCAGTTGAAAGCACTGCTGCGCGATATTGATGCACTACGGCTGCAAGAAGATGCTAAACAGAATACCTTTAAACTTAGTTACTACGTTGCTTTGGATGTTGAGAACGAGGTCTTACATCGCACAATCGAGGCGCGCTTGTTAGAGAACGAGGTTATGGCTAGTTTGATATGGAGTATCGATGAAGCTGAAAATGTTGGACTACTCGACATATTGCCCCGGCGCGCCACCAAGTTACATGCTGTTGAGTTTCTGCAGAAAAATCTTGCCATCGCGCCGCTACAGACTCTTTTTGCAGGCGACAGTGGTAACGACTTACCTGTGCTGGTGAGCCATATACCTGCAGTGCTAGTGAACAATGCCATGGACTCAGTTAAGCAACAAGCCGTTACTGAGGCAGAAAGGCAAGGCAATAGTCCTTTTCTATATCTTGCTCAAGGCGGTTATCTGCAGATGAATGGCAACTACAGTGCTGGCATCCTGGAAGGCATCGGCCATTATCATCCTGACCTAAAACAACAGATGGTGGCCATGGCAATGGACGAAACTGAAACCCCGTTGTCAGCCGCTGCAAATAAGGTGAGCAATGATTAAAGCCCCGCTTATTTTTGGTGAAGTGTTATTCGACTGTTTTGAAGACGGAGCTTCAGTATTGGGTGGCGCGCCTTTCAATGTTGCCTGGCATCTTCAGGCCTTTGCCTGTTCCCCGTTGTTTGTCAGTCGGGTGGGTGAGGATGTTCTGGGCGGGCAGATACGCAATGCTATGCAAGGCTGGGGCATGTCGACAGCCGGTCTGCAACAGGACTCGGTACATGCCACGGGCAAGGTACAGGTCAGCATAAAAGACGGCGAGCCTAATTACGATATTCTGACGCAACGGGCCTTTGATTTTATTCAGGCCGATGCCGTTCCGTCCTGTGAAGCCGCGCTGATTTATCATGGCAGCCTTGCTTTGCGCTGTCCTGAATCGGCCAAGGCCCTGGCTGGTATTTTACAATCCAACCCGGCAGCCCCTGTGTTTATGGATGTTAACCTGCGGCCGCCCTGGTGGCAGGCTCATCAGGTCAGGCAGCTTCTTGATGGCGCTACGTGGGTTAAGCTCAGTGGCGATGAATTGGAAACGCTTGTCGATACAGCCGGAGAGCTTCAGAAAAAAGCGGCGCTACTGTTACAGGCTCACGGCCTTTCACTCGTGATAGTAACCCAGGGAGAACAAGGTGCTTTTGCCATGGATGAGGCGGGTAATGTTGTCAGTGTTCAGCCGGAGAAGGTCAGCCGGGTAGTGGATACTGTCGGTGCCGGTGATGCCTTCGCCAGTGTCTGTATATTGGGTCTATTAAAAAAATGGGACATGGCTACCACACTGAATCATGCCCAGGCCTTTGCCTCAGCCCTGGTTGAACAACAAGGGGCAACCGTTCACGAGCGGAGTTTTTATGCGTCGTTCAAGACGTTATGGCAACTACCGAACTAACTTACATATAATTTTAAGAATAGATTTCAGATTATGTATGAACAAGTCTCCCACTCGTTACTTAATGACATCTTAGATGAACTGAAGCCGCATATCCGAAAAGAGGATTTGCGTCATTTCTATACGCGCTTGGGTGGCAACTTCTACGCTATCTATTCCTTGTTTCATCACCTTTACGGCAGTCGAGATGACTTCAAGGCCAAGATGATCAAGCTGGTGGAGGTGATGGCGAATCAATATATCAAACGCAATGATGAGCTTAAATTTTTGGACGTGGCACGTGAAAAAGATCACAACTGGTTTCTTAGACAAGACTGGGTTGGTATGGCCCTCTATACCGATGGTTTTGCCGACAATCTGGCTGGAGTGAAAACCCGGCTCCCCTATTTACAGGAGCTTGGTATCAATATGGTCCATCTGATGCCTATCCTCGATTGTCCCCCGGGGGCCAGTGATGGTGGTTACGCGGTCAGTAATTTCCGTGATGTTGATAGCCGTGTCGGCAGTCTGGCTGATCTTGAATTATTGAGTGCGTCCATGATTAAACGCAGCATGTTGTTGGTTCTAGATGTCGTTGTTAATCACACTTCAAATGAACATGAGTGGGCAAAAAAGGCCCGTGCCGGTGATCCCAAATATCAGGCCTATTACTATACTTTTGAAAATCGCGACATCCCGGATATGTTTGAAGAGACCATGCCGGAAATCTTTCCAGAAAACGCCCCAGGCAATTTCACCTGGGACGAGGAAATGGGCAGGTGGGTGATGACCGTCTTCAATGATTATCAGTGGGACCTGGATTACAGTAATCCAGACGTCTTTATCAACATGTTAGATATCATTTTATATTGGGCCAACAAGGGGGCTGATATTGTGCGTTTGGATGCGGTGGCTTTCTTATGGAAGAAGGTCGGCACCACCTGTCAGAACGAACGCGAGGCGCATCTAATCTTGCAGTTGATGAAGGACTGCTGTCAGGTGACCGCCCCCGGCGTCTTGTTTATTGCCGAGGCTATAGTTGCGCCCGTAGAAATCACCAAATATTTTGGTGAGGATGCGGTGATTGCAAAGGAATGCGAGATAGCCTACAACGCCACCTTCATGGCCCTGCTGTGGGATAGCGTTGCCACTCGCAATGCCAAGTTGCTTAATCAGGGCATCAAGAGCCTGCCAAATAAACTGGATCGTGCTACGTGGTTAAACTATATCCGTTGCCATGATGACATCGGCTTAGGTTTTGATGACAACGATATCCGCCTGGCGGATTATGAACCCTCTGCTCATCGCCGTTTTCTAGTGGACTATTTTACGGGTGCCTACGATGACTCCATTGCCAGAGGCAAACCCTTTGGTCTTAATGAAAAAACCGGCGATGCACGTATCTCAGGTTCGTTGGCTTCTTTGGTAGGGCTAGAGGTGGCACAAGAAAAGGGCGACCTTGAAGCGATTGATGAAGCTATTAGTCGCATCCTGCTGTTGCACAGCATGATACTGTCTTTTGGGGGGATTCCACTGCTGCATTATGGTGATGAAATAGGCATGCTTAACGACTACAGCTTTTTGCAGGATGAGCATAAAGAAGGTGACAACCGCTGGATTCATCGGCCAAAAATAGATTGGGATAAGGCAGCCTTGCGACATCAACACGGCAGCGTTGAACAACGTATTTTCGACGGTTTAAAGAAGATGATTGCGGTGCGCAAGACTATTCCGGCATTTGCCGACTTCAATAACCGCGTGCTGCTTGATGTTGAGAATCCTCACCTGTTTGTATTTATACGTATTCACCCAGAACAACCAAACAACTTTGTCTTGGTGGTTGGCAACTTTGATGCAACATCACAGTATTTGGATATGAAAGACCTGGGTAGGCGGGGTATGTTTCAATATGGCCAGGTAAAAGATCTATGTTCAGGTGAGTCACCAGCCTTGTTTAAAGATCAGCTTGTGGTGCCACCGTATCGTTTTTATTGGTTAACAGATCAACAGTCGGCGGCGGGTATTTAAAACCTTACCCAGAAAAAGGCTTGCAGTAAGTTTAGGCCACCTTCAAAAATTCACTGAAGCTGCGCTGCTTGATTGAACTTATAGAGATACCCTTTAGTCTGAACCACTAAAGCCAAGCATTGTTGTGCGTAACTCTTTTTTCAAAATAGCATCGATGTCGCTAAGCAAGCGTTGCTCAGCCTGCTCGACCGTGACTGAAGCGGCCTTTAGCGGCCAGCGTTGCACACCGATGTCATTGTTGCTGTTGTCGATCAATCTTAGTTCCAGTGTGCCTCGCAACCAATGCCAGTTTTTTTGCTTAAACGGTGGGTCAAGCTTTGCTTCGGCCAGCAGGGTGTAATCGCTTTGACTTGCAGCGCTCACTTGAAAACCAGCATTGGCAACACTGCCGCTAAGAATAGCCTGTAATTTCTGTGCCAGAGTGCCTCTTGTTTCAGGTGAGAGAGTGATGTTGTTAATTAAGCTGTCGCGTGTTCGTTTTAACTCAGCTAAGGAGGTGGTGGCGGGTTTGCCGCGGCCGCTGGCATCTACCACTTGCAATGCGCTCTGTATGCCTAGGCGTTGCTGTTGGGTATTGATAGCCTGTTGTACGAGTGCCGTTTTTCGCAATGAATCGGTTTCTGATTCAGCCTGTTTTAGTTTTTGTCGGCTTTTCTCGTCAAGTGTGTTGATCTGTTGTTCAAAGTTTTGTCTGGCTTTGTTGCGTGACAGCACCGCCAGGGCGTAGTGTCTGTGGTTGGCTTGATCATGCCAACTATCGGCGATCTCTATGCCTTGAATGGTGCGTGTGGTTTGAGTGCTTAGTTGACGCGAGACGCTTTGCTCTAGTTTTTCAGTACTTTGATCGCCTTGCTGTTGTTTGCTGTATTGCTGTTGTTGCAGACTGCGCTCGTTAATGGCCACTTCAAATTGTTTGGCCAGGTCGGCGCGCGCTCTATCCTTGGCGTCATTCAGGTTGTCGGCCATGCCCTGCCCGCTTAAATAAAGTTGGGCCGGATAGTGTTTGCTGTGACTATCTATCCAGTCAGGCTGGTTATTGTTTTTTGTGCCTGTGCTACTGCAGGCACTAATGAATACGATGGCTGATAGTAGCAGAGTATGTAATGCGTGCATGATCATCTCTTTTGCTGGTAATGGTGGATGCAGGTAAATGCCAACTGTAGAATTGTTTTTGCTGTTGTGATGCAATTATCTTAGACGATTTTTTGGCAACAATTGCGTTTGCAGTATTTTTTAATTTTATATCCACTGTATGATCGCCAGGTGGTAGTGCTATGCGGCTGAGCAAAATTTCTTGTGGCAAGCTGTACCAGCCGCGGGTATCTGCCTGCTCACTAATGAAGCCGGCAATATTGGTCACCAAGCCCAGCAGAGGGCTTTGTTTTTCCATATTGTCACTGAGATTATTTTTGACCGACACCCTGGCAATGGCTCGTGTGATGATGCCGGGCATTTGCTCGCTCAGGTTGGCCTCGGCTTGCTGATCAAGTGCCGCAAATATTTCACCATGGTCGGATTGATTCATTCCGCTAATCTGCATGGTTTCAACCTGTGATTTTCTTTTTTCATAAAACGGTATTGCAATGCGGTGCAGCTGGCCACTGCGAGGGTCTTGCGCGTTGATGGCGGTTTCGTGTTTGTGTGGCACCAGCCCATTGAAGATGATGGTGACAAACTCGCCTTGCTGGTTTAAGTCGCTTTGTTTGGGCCAGCGTGTGAGTTTAAATTCTTCAAGATATTTTTGATGCTCTTCATCAAGACCCTGGTGTTGGCTTAGGCGTAATAGGTCTGCCTGTAACTGTTTTGGCACCACTTGCTTGGCGTTTTTGTAGGCCTGATAGGCTTTTCGATAGCCAATCAGGGCATCACTAAATTCTTTGTTGGCCTCAAACACCAAGCCGCTGAGGTAACGGGCAAACGGCGGTTCTTTGTTTTCAAAATTCTGTTTAAGGAATACATCCAGTTGCAGGGTCTCAACCCGGGCCGCATCAATATCATTCAATTCAAGATAGTTGATTATCTTCAGGCAATAGAGCATGGCACGTTCAAACGCTGGGGGCAGATAACTGCGCATGGCATCGTTGACAGTAATTGCGGTGGCCTGTTCTCTTAGACTCAGCCCCTCCAATTTGATGCTTATTTGCTTGGCGGTTTCCAGTTCGACATTGCTGTCGCTAAAGTTACCCTGCATGCGCAACAAGGTCGCTTTGTTGAGGTGGTAGAGGGCTTGGTCGCGTGTTTTATGCTGCTGTTGTTCCAGTTGGCTTAAGGCCAGTTCAGGTTGTTGGCTAATTAAATATTGCTCAAGCGGGTCTTTGGTGTAGGCCATAGAGACACAACCACTACTGATCAGCATGGCTGATAGCAGTAGTGGTATTGTGATTAGACGAGTTGGGTGAGTGATTCGCTGCAAGAGATTTTTTAGTTTCTATTACCAGCGCAGGCCAGGTTTTTTGACCAGTTTTTTGATCTTCTTCTGCCCTAGCCAGACCTTGCGGTTATCGGCCATGCTGATCAGCGTAAGATCGATCTGGTAGTAACGCACCTGCGTCTTGCCTTCGGTATCGAGGATGCTGTTGATGCTGCCCTTGAGCATAAAGTCGGCGCCTACTTCGCGGCCCATTGCATTGCGAGTGGCTTCGGTGGAGTGTAGCTCCTGATCACGGCGTTCTTCACGGATTTCACCGCGTTCGTCACTGGAGGCGACAAACTCAACCTTGCCGGAGTTGATTAGTTCGCGTTCCATGTCGCCAACGAAGGTGTTGACGTTGATATGTTCGTGGCTGAGATTACGGATTTCACCAACGATGACGGCGGGTTGATTGTTGTTTTTGCTGGCAAAGTTGCTGATCCATGGGCGTGACAGGACATCGGCAATCATTTCTTCAGAGACCATGCGTGAGTCGGTGTCGTTCCAGTCGCCACTGAGGTCGGCTACTTCTTTAGTGTCCATGCGTTCAACGCTGGTTGAGCAGCCCTGTAATAGACCACCCATAACAAGCACGCTTGCCAGGGTGATGGCGCCAGTCAGTTTACGATTCATTGCTTCTCTCCTGCTATACGGTCAAAAATGTTATCGCTTTCACGGCTAAGGAAGTCTCGCAGTGATGGACTCATCTGCTCTGCTTTTTTCAGCGTCTGTTTCATGCGTTTCATATCCAATTCGGCGATGGAATAAATATTGCCATTGCGTTTGTCGCGCCAGCGGCCAATGATCTTGGCGCCAGTGAGATTGATCTGGCTCAGGTTTTGAATATCTCGCGACACAGCCTGTTCGCTAACGGTTTCGCCACCACTGCTGGCGGCGGCAGTATAGTCATTTGAGGCGACGCTGAGGTAGGAACTCAATATTCTGGCCAGCTCTGCTCTGGCACGGTCGTCGGCGGTGGTTTTTTGCAGCGATTCATCGCCCATGTTTGGCGCTGAGCCGACGCCATGAAACAGGCGGCCACCCTTGTCGTTGAGGGCCTGGGTGCCTTCGTTGACCCAGTCGGGCGCGCCCTTGATGCGCAGGTCGCTTTCGACCATAGTTTTTCCTGAGCAGCCTGCCAGGAACAGCAGCATCAGGGTGGGTAGGATAAGGCCGGCTTTTATCTGTCTGAGCATGGTGTGATCCTCTATATATGTATTGTGCAGTTGTGGCAACGGTAAAAGAATAACATTCTTGTTTGCCAAGTATTTAGTTTCCGTGCCTTATTCCATCATAAAAACATACGAAATGTCGGCTTGCAAAGCTATCGCTCTGGGCTAGAGTGATATTACTCATATCGAGCTCCAGTCCAAATGGAAAGGAGGTTTCCATGACCAACTATCATACCCTGCCCCACCATCTGATTAATCAGCCGGTGTCTGTTTTGAGTCCGCCGCAACACCATGGCGCGGTCATTTCTGAAGAGAGTCCGGCCATTTGTGGCATGACTGACCTGACCCAGATTCGGCCCCTAATGATTGACCCTTTTGCAACGCTAACTCATGCCAATGAAAGGATGATTAATTATGCCGTACGTATGTTGTTTGTGGCTCAGGCACAGCAGCAGATGATCGGCATCATCACGGCGACAGATATTCTTGGCGAAAAACCTGTGCAGTATATGCATGAGGTCGGTTGCACCCATGCTGACATCCTGGTGCGGGACATTATGTCACCGGCCTCCTCGCTTGAGGCGCTGAATATTGTTGATGTTGAACGTGCCCGGATCGGTGATGTGATTGAAACATTGCGCAATAGCGGCCGACAGCATGCCCTGGTGGTGGAAACTAATACCGATGCGAGGATAGAGCATGTCTGCGGTATTTTTTCGACGGCGCATATTAGTCGCCTGATGCATGCCCGGGTTGAGGTCGCTGAAGTGGCGACCAGCTTCGCAGAGATTCAGAGCGCTTTGAGTTAAACGTAACTCGTCAGCGTGCCTGGCTCAGCCAGCCAGCTGGCTACGGCGGCGGTAGGCATCGGTCGGCTGATGTGATACCCCTGGGCGGTGTCGCAGCCAAGCTCTCTGAGCATTTGCATCGGTTTTTTGCGCTCCACACCCTCGGCCACAACCTTGAAGCCTAGGTTGTGGCCGAGGTCGATTACCGACATGACGATGGCGGCGTCATTTTTGTCTGTATCCATATTTCTGACAAAGGATTGGTCGATTTTGAGTTCGTCGATGGGCAGGCGTTTTAGGTAAGACAGTGAGGAATAGCCGGTACCGAAGTCATCAATGGCTATCCTGATACCGAGGTCACTTAGGGATTTGATGATATTGATAGCAGAATCAATATTCGACATCAGGGTGTTTTCGGTAATTTCGATCTCAAGATTTTCTGGTGACGTTTGGCTCAACTCCAGCGCATTTTTGACGGACTGAACAAAACTGTGGTCCTGGAATGAACGGGCTGAGACATTGACGGCCACGGGGGTATGGATGCCGTTGTTACCCCAGTGCTGATTTTGCTTGAGTGCCGTGGCGATGACCCATTCGGTTAGCTCTTTCATCAAACCCATTTGCTCTGCTATCGGAATGAAGTGCTCGGGTGATAACTGCCCCTGCGTGGGGTGGCGCCAACGGATCAAGGCTTCAAGGCCGCTGGTTTGGCCTGTTTCAAGGTGTATCTTGGGTTGATAATAGAGTTCAAATTCATCTTGTTTTAGGCCGTTTTTGATGCTGCTGACAAGCTGTATCTGTTTGCTATAGGGTTTATCCAGCCCACTTTTGTAGAACTGGTAAGGTTGATTGTTGCGTTTAGAGGTGTACATGGCCATGTCGGCACAACGCACCAGCGTGTCGGCATCATCACCATGTTGCGGGTATATGGTGATGCCAATGGCGACACCGAGATAGAGTTCATTGCCTCCAAAAAAATATGGTTTATTAAAGCAGGTTTGAATTTTATTGGCGACGTTTATAGCCGATGACTCACCGTTATCGACCAGAGGCAGCAGGATGGCAAATTCATCGCCGCCGAGTCGGGCCAGGGTGTCGCCTGTGCGTAGTATTTCTTCCAGGCGTTGGCTGACCTGGCATAAAACCACATCTCCAGCCGCGTGCCCGAGGGTGTCATTGACGTACTTGAAGTGATTCAGGTCGAGCAACATCAGCACAACTTGTTTGTCTGTCTCGCGCTGTGCAATGGCAATGTTTTGGTTGATGCGGTCATGCCAGAGGGCGCGATTTGCCAGGCCAGTGAGGTCGTCGGTGGTGGCCATCAGTTCAAGCTTATTGTGGGCCAGCTTGGCTTCGGTGATTTCTTCCATAATGCCATCGACCCGGATCACAGTGCCTTCGCTGCCAATAAAAGGATGGAAGGTACGTTTGAACCAACGCTGTGTATTGCCCGGGGCGTGGACTCGACTTTCAACCGTGATGGTTTCCCCTGCCATGGCCTGTGCCCAGGCGGTTTCGACCTTGGGGCGATCATCTGGGATGGTCCAGGCTAAACAGGGAATGGGTAACTCCATGCTGATAGGCGATATTTTTTCTGCGGTGGGGCTGACGTAGAGGGGCTTGTTGTTAACGACATCGATGGACCAAATGACCTGGGGGATATTTGTTAGCAGGGCTGAAATTTGCTGTTGCAGGTGCTCAACCTTGTCTTTTTCGGTTTCGATGCTGTGGTTGGTTGCTTGCCAGTATCCTTCCAGCATCATGCCCATATCGCGGAATAATAGTTTACTGAGGCAATCATTTAACGCGCTGCGATCTGTGTCGAGAATATGATTGGATTGAGCGATAATTGTGGATAGGTGTTTTTGATATAAACGATAGGCCCCCATGATCCAGACAGGGTCGATGTTTCTGACGTAGTGAACCTGGCCAATGTGTTTCAGGCGGTCTAGATAGTTGGGGTCATTCTGGTCTGTGAGTAAGGATATAAGGTGGCCGACTTGTTTCTTGCTTAATTCTTTGAGATTGCCACCATTATCAGCGTAGCCATTTAAAAGCTTGGAGGTTGCCGGGAAGCGAAACAGGTAGTCATAAAAGACGGCGGCAAAACTATCGGCGCCATCGCTTAATATGTCCTTATATCTATCCAGTAGCTTGAGTTGATTCGAATTGATCTCAAGAAATGCATTGATTTCCTGATCAGGAAATTGCTGATCCCCGTCCATACATAACCCCCCAGTCGTGTAATTCGATTGTTGCTCTTTGGGTATAACGGTATTAGCGTCTAATAGTTGAGGTAACTATTCAACAATATTCCTGTTTAGTTTGTCTTGGCAGATAAAAAGTTTGTTCGATGGGGTTTATGAGCCGCAGCCGAATGAGGCGCTGCAACCATATTCATAGTTGAGTTGGTCTTGCTTGGCAGTTTTGGCCCATTCGACAACGGCGTATATGCCGCTGGCACCGTTACAGTCCTGAGGCGGAAATAATGTTGTCTCTAACTCTTCTTCCAGCTCGGCAGTTTTTTCAATCGCACTGGTGGTGAGTTTGCGTAATGCGGTTACCGTGCTGTTGATGCACGGCGAGCATTCTTGGCTTGGATATGGCAGAGGGGCTATGCCGGCGCGGGCCAATAAGGCATCACGTTGTAATTGATCAATATTAAACAAGGGTTGCCAGACGCGGCGTTCACCATTGAATTCACAGCTTTCTATATATTCAGGGATATCAGTAAAGTTGGTCTCAACTCTAGATTTTGGCAGTAGTACGGTGGCTTTGGTGTCTGGATCGGCCTCGTCTATCCATTTCAAAAAGGGGATGCCCTTTAAATGTAGGGCGCACCATTGCCGCTGGCGTGAAGGAAAGCCGCCCTTCATTTCCATGATATCTTCAAACGGAGTGACCGGCTTGATGTGTTTAATATTGAAACCCACGTTTTGGACAAAGCGCTCGCACTGAGAGACATAATCAAGCCAACCTTCTGCGGCCCAGCCGGTATCGACGTAGACGACGATGACATCTTTCAGCTGTTGTTCGTGTGCCCACTGGATCAATGCCATGGAGTTGTTGCTGTAATTACTGCGCAATATATGCATGGGTGAGGTCGATGATTGTTGTCTGGCTAAGGGCTAAAGATAACAAAATTAGATTTCCTTTGCTTGTTTAGGGGTGAAATGGACGCGGGACACATTTGAACAATAATTGGCCAGTTGCCGGATCTGGAGTAAAATAGTCGGTTCCTTTGCTGGTTGGTTAAATCCATGCTTTATCAAGATCAATTTGATGTCATTGTTGTTGGCGGCGGCCATGCTGGAACCGAGGCGGCCCTGGCCGCGGCGCGTATGGGTGTAAGCGCTCTGTTGCTGACGCATAACATCGAGACATTGGGGCAGATGAGCTGCAATCCGGCCATTGGTGGTATCGGCAAGGGGCATTTGGTTAAAGAAATTGATGCCCTTGGTGGTGTGATGGCGCGTGCTGCTGATCTGGGTGGAATTCAGTTTCGTATCCTCAATGCCCGTAAAGGCCCGGCGGTGCGGGCTACCCGCGCCCAGGCCGACCGGGTGCTGTACAAGGCAGCGGTGCGCGAGACCCTGGAAAATCAGCCCAATTTGCAGCTATTTCAGCAGTCAGTCGATGACTTGATCGTCGAAAATGATCGTGTAGTCGGTGTGGTGACCCAGATGGGGTTGAAGTTTCGTGCCAAGACGGTGGTGCTGACGGTTGGCACTTTTCTTGGTGGTCGCATCCATATCGGCTTGGAAAATTACCAAGGTGGCCGCGCTGGAGATCCGCCAGCCAACGCCCTTTCCCAGCGTCTGCGTGAATTGCCGTTTAGCGTTGACCGGCTTAAAACCGGCACACCGCCACGCATCGATGGTCGTAGTATTGATTTTTCCCAGTTGGAAGAACAGCCCGGCGATGATCCGGTGCCAAGCTTTTCCTTTCTGGGGAAACCAGAAGATCATCCGCGCCAGCTTAGCTGTTTTATCGCCTATACCAACGAGCAAACTCACGAGATTATTCGTGGCGGTATGGATAGGTCGCCGATGTATACCGGTGTGATTGAAGGCGTCGGGCCGCGCTATTGTCCTTCAATTGAAGACAAAATCGTGCGTTTTGCCGATAAGTCGTCGCATCAGCTCTTTATTGAGCCTGAAGGCTTGACTACCCATGAGGTTTATCCCAACGGGATTTCCACCTCGCTGCCCTTCGATGTTCAGCATGACTTGGTGCGTTCGATTAAGGGTTTTGAAAATGCCTTTATCAGTCGTCCCGGTTACGCGATTGAATATGACTACTTTGATCCACGCGAACTGAAATCCAGTCTTGAGACCAAGCATATGGGCGGCCTGTTTTTTGCCGGCCAGATCAATGGCACCACCGGTTATGAAGAGGCTGCGGCCCAAGGTTTGATAGCGGGTATGAACGCCGCTTTGCAAGTGCAGGAAAAAGAGGCCTGGTGCCCGCGTCGTGACGAGGCCTATGTCGGCGTGCTGATTGACGATTTGATTACCTGTGGCACCCAAGAGCCCTATCGCATGTTTACCTCTCGGGCAGAATATCGACTGTTGCTGCGTGAGGATAATGCCGACCTGCGCCTGACTGAAAAAGGTCGCGAACTAGGTTTGGTCGATGACGAGCGGTGGGTGGAATTTTGTCTTAAACGTGAGGCAATTGTGCAAGAACAGCAGCGATTAGGCGATAAATGGTTGCGCCCTGGTGATGCTAATGAGGCGGATGCGGAACGTGTGTTGGGAGCCAAATTGAGTAAAGAGGTTCGGGCTATGGATGCCCTGCGTCGACCGCAGGTGGACTATCAATCGTTGGTATCGTTGGCGGGTATTGGCCCTGGCGCGGAAGACCCTAAGGTCGCCGAGCAGGTTGAAATACAGGCTAAGTATTCCGGCTATATAGATCGGCAGCGGGATGAGATTGAGCGTCAGCGCAAATATGAACAGGCTGTCCTGCCGGACGATTTCGATTTTGATGAGGTTTCTGGTTTGTCGAATGAGGTGAAGCAGAAGCTGATCCATCAACGCCCCGCTACGATTGGTCAAGCGGCACGTATCCCAGGAGTAACACCAGCGGCGATTTCACTGTTGCTGGTTTATTTGAAGAAGCGTGGCGGCAAGCCGCGTAAGTTGGCCTGAAATCAGACAACTTGTTGGGAGCTGAGATGAAAAAGATCATATCTGTACTGTTTTGCGCTTTGCTGGGTATGTCGATAGCAACGGCGGAGCCGCTGACGGAGGGGGTCGGTCTGCCGGTGAAGGTCTTGGCTTGGGAGGGTAGGTCTGGTCAGGTATGGCTGAGTTATAACGATCCTGCCTATATCGCTGGCAGGCATGGCATCGTGGCGCGTGACGAAATCGTGCAAAAGATGAGCGAGGCTCTGGATAA
The DNA here is from genome assembly GCA_947259785.1 of uncultured Chromatiaceae bacterium. Classification (GTDB taxonomy): domain Bacteria; phylum Pseudomonadota; class Gammaproteobacteria; order Tenderiales; family Tenderiaceae; genus Tenderia. The sequence continues at coordinate 15,998 of CAMYNQ010000021.1, forward strand.
AATCAGTGCCATGGCGGTTGCGCCTTGATGGGGGGTCGGGGATGAGCGATAAAGAAATTTTAATAAAAGGGCTGGCGCAGCTGGGTGTGGTTCTTGCGGATGCGGCGCAGCAGCAATTGCTCGATTATATTGCGCTGCTGCAGAAGTGGAATAAGGTTCATAATCTGATTTCGCGCAAAGAGAGCGACAATCTGGTGGTGCGCCATCTGCTCGACAGTCTGGTTGCGTTGCCTTACATTAATGGCTCTCGCGTTGTCGATGTTGGCAGCGGGGCTGGTCTTCCAGGGATCCCTCTGGCAATCGCCTGTCCGCAGTGTCGCTTTACTCTGTTGGATTGCAATAGCAAAAAGGCCCGTTTTCGTAATCAGGCAGCAATTGAGCTTGGTTTGAAGAATGTAACGGTGGTGGATGCGCGGGCTGAGAAATTTTACCCTGAACAGGGATTTGATAGCGTGATTTCACGTGCCTTTGCCACTATCGCCGATATGCTGGCGGTGGCTGGTCATCTGGCCGCGCCCGGCGGGCAGTTTTTGGCGATGAAGGGTGTTTATCCTGAGCAGGAGCTGGCTGAGTTGCCGGGCGGCTATCAACTGGAAGCAGTGCATCCTCTGGGTGTGCCCCTTTTGGGGGCGGAGCGACATTTGGTTGTTGTAACGCGGACCAAAGATTAACTGAGCTAGGAATAACAGAGCCCATGGCAAAGATTATTGCAGTCACCAATCAGAAGGGTGGGGTCGGTAAGACCACCACCACTATTAATCTGGCGGCATCGCTGGCGGCGACCAAGCGGCGGGTAATGTTGATCGATCTGGATCCGCAGGGCAATGCCACCATGGGCAGTGGCGTTGACAAGAGTGCTGCCGAAGCCAGTTGTTGTGAGGTGTTGTTGGGCGAAATGCCGGTGCATGATGTGATTGTTCGTGCTGAACAAGCGGGTTATGACCTAATCCCATCCAATGCTGATGTGACTGCCGCCGAGGTAGGTCTGATGAACATGCCTAACCGCGAGGAGCGATTGCGCTGTGCGCTGGCAGAAATTCGTCAGGACTACGATTATATTCTGATTGATTGCCCACCATCCTTGAATATGTTGACGGTCAACGCCTTGGTGGCAGCGCAGTCGGTACTGATTCCGATGCAGTGCGAGTACTATGCGCTTGAGGGTTTGACGGCACTGCTTGAGACTGTTGAGCAGATACGAGTGGCGAGCAATCCTGCCTTACAGATCGAAGGTCTGCTGCGCACCATGTACGATGCCCGTAATAATCTGGCCAATGATGTATCAGAGCAATTAACCCATCATTTTGCCGACAAGGTTTATCGCACTGTGATCCCGCGTAATATCCGTTTGGCCGAGGCACCAAGCCATGGGCTGCCAGTCATGATGTATGACAAGGCTTGCGCGGGCAGTCTGGCATATTTGGCGCTGGCGGGTGAGATTATCCGTAAGGAACAAAGTGGCGAACTGGCACAGGCCGCAGTTTAACAATAGCTTAGAGAGTTATAGAGACGTATGGCAGCAAAAAAGCGTGGTTTAGGTCGAGGCTTAAATGAGTTGTTGGCAGGCTCAAAAGCTGTGCCAACAACGGCTGATGATGGTGTAACAGAGGCCGCATCCGATAAGGATCTACTCAAAATTTTACCGGTTGACTTGATGCAGCGCGGCGTCTACCAGCCACGTGTTGATATGCATCCAGAAACCCTGCAAGAGTTGGCGGATTCGATTAAGGCGCAAGGTGTAGTTCAGCCGATTGTGGTGCGCCCAATCGACGACAAACGCTATGAAATTATCGCCGGCGAACGCCGCTGGCGCGCCACGCAGATGGCTGGGCTGCAAGAAATTCCCTGTGTAATAAAGGATGTGCCAGATCAGGCGGCCATGGCCATGGCGCTGATTGAGAACATCCAGCGGGAAAATCTAAATTCCATGGAAGAGGCTCGAGCACTGCAGCGGTTGATTAAGGAGTTTGAGCTGACGCACCAGCAAGCTGCCGATGCTGTGGGTCGTTCACGCGCAGCGGTTTCAAATTTATTGCGCCTGCTGGAACTTGAGGATGAGGTTTGTACTCTGGTTGAGCATGGTGACTTAGAGATGGGGCATGCCCGAGCCCTACTTGCCTTGCAGGGAGATATTCAACGAGAGGCGGCTCGTCTTGTGGTGGCAAAAGGTTTGTCGGTGCGCGAGACTGAGCGTCTAGTCAAGCGCCAGCTGGAAGAAAGCAAGCCAGTAGTAAAGGCCACTACAGAAGATCCAAATGTACGTAAGCTCGAAGAAGAATTGTCAGGCAAGTTAGCGGCAAAGGTCAAGATTCAGCACGGCTCAAAAGGTAACGGTAAAGTTGTTATTCAATATAATAGTCTGGATGAGCTGGATGGAATTTTGGCTCAAATGGGTAAGTCAGAATACTAGCGAGTTAACTTTGGACGAATTTTGTTTAGCCCTAAGGGTTGCGGTGGCATATAGACGCGGGCTATACTCACGCGCCGTAACGGGGAGCAAATCCTGGAGATGATAAAAACGACAGGATCAGGATTGCTTTTAGCTGGTGTGGGAACGCATCTAGCTGCGATGGTTATTGTTGGTTTTGCGTTGGGCTTTGGCTTGGATTATTTAATAGATACGACACCCGTATTTATGTTGATATTCGGTATCCTTGGCTTTGTCGGCGGGATATTACGAGCCATCGAATTGTTGAATAGGTTTAAGTAAGTGGACATTGCGGTAAGTCAGGTGCAAACCAGTGCAAAAAAAGTAGCTGGGCTGCAAATAATAATAGCTGCACTGACGGCGGTAGTGTTTGGGATTGTTGAAGCTGGTTGGGCAGCGCTGTCTGCTTGCTTCGGTGGTTTCATAAGTATTTGTGTCTCGCTGTTGTTACGGCGAGGAGTGCTAAAGGCGAATGAAATCGCCCAGGAAGACCCGGCCAAGGGAATGACGGTGCTGTATTTCGGCGCTGTGCAACGCTTTGTTTTAGTGTTGGTAATGTTTGGCCTGGGACTGGGTTTGATGGAATTGTCGCCGTTGGCAACAGTAGTCGGATTTGGTACTGCGCAACTGGCATATGCGGTGGTGATGCGAAAAAATGCTCATCCAGCCAGTCGTAAATAAAAGAATTTAATATATTTGGGAGATAGTTCCTTGTCAGCAGATAACTCAGGTGGCGGTTCAGTCGCATATATCCAGCACCATTTGACCAATCTCTGTGTCGGCGATTGTGATCCTGTCACGCACCAGGCCGCAGGTTTTTGGGCGTTTCACCTTGATACTATTTTCTTTAGTGTGTTGTTGGGTGCTTTGATTGTTGTAACTAGCTGGCGTCTGGGCCGTAATTTGCAGGCGGACACCCCGTCTGGTTTTCAAAATGCTGTTGAGTCAATCGTTGAGTTTGTAGCGCAGCAGGTAAAAGATACATTCCCAGGTCACAATCCAATGATTGCGCCGCTGGCGCTGACCATCTTTGTTTGGGTTTGGTTGATGAACTTTATGGATTTGATCCCTGTTGATTTGTTGCCGGAACTAGCTAAGTGGTTTGGTATTGAATATCTCAAGGTGGTTCCAACCACTGATTTGAATGCTACGCTGGCTATGTCGCTGACAGTATTTGCCTTGATACTCTTTTACAGTATTAAGGTTAAAGGCCTAAGCGGTTACGTTAAAATGTTTTTGTTCCACCCTTTCGGTAAGTTTTTTGTGCCGGTAAACATTGTTATGACAACAATTGAAGAGTTGGCCAAGCCATTGAGTCTGGCTCTACGTCTGTTTGGAAATCTGTTTGCTGGTGAATTAGTGTTCCTCTTGATCGCCCTGATCGGTGGCACAATGGCGGTTGGTTTTGCTGCTGCATTCTGGCTGCCACTGCAAGTGTTGTTGGATCTAGGTTGGTTAATTTTCCACTTGTTGGTAATTACGCTGCAAGCGTTCATCTTTATGGTGTTAACCATCGTCTACCTGGGTATGGCGCACACATCCGATGAGGAACATTGATCCTGAGCTTATAGGCTAAGTTCAGAGGAAGTTATTTTTGTGGTTTTGTTTTAATTATATTTTTTATCTTTAAATAAGGAGAGTAACAAATGACAGCTGATATGGTCGCGATGATCTATGCTTACACTGCTGTTGGCGTTGGTGTAATTTTGGCCGCTGCAGGTATGGGCTCAGCCATTGGCTGGGGTTTAATTTGTGCGAAGACACTAGAAGGTATTGCTCGTCAGCCTGAAATGCGTCCTGCCCTGATGACTAACATGTTTATCTTTGCTGGTCTGATGGAGTCTTTCCCATTCATTATCCTGGCTTTCGCTATGTGGTTTCTGTTCGCTAACCCATTTGTTGGTGCACTATCTGCTGCAATTAGCACAATTGGTTAAGGTAGATATCTCTCAGCTAATAGAAACTAAGGGGATATACTAGTGAATATTACAGCAACCCTACTTGCTCAGATCGTGGCTTTTGTGCTGTTGATCTGGTTTGTAAACAAGTTCTTATGGGGTCCTTTGAATGCTATGTTGGAAGGTCGTCAAAAGCGTATTGCTGACGGTCTTGCAGCTGGTGAAAAGGGTAAGAAAGAACTGGAGCTGGCGGAGAAACGTGCGACCGATGCACTGAAAGACGCAAAGGCACAAGCTTCTGAAATTATGGTCCAGGCTGAAAAGCGTGGCTCAGAAATTGTTGAAGAAGCAAAAAGCAAAGCGCGTGAAGAAAGTGAACGTATTGTGGCTGCTGCAAATGCAGAAATTGAACAAGAAGTTAACCGCGCTAAAGAAGAAATTCGTGGCAAGGTTGCTGAAATTTCTGTCGCTGCTGCTGCCAAGATCATTGGTCGTGAAGTCGACGCTAAAGCACACGACAAACTAATTAAAGATTTGGCTACCCAGATTTAATCCTGACTATGGCAGAAAAAACTACAATTGCACGACCCTATGCGCTGGCAATATTTGAAAGTGCAAAAGAAAAGGGTCAAATGGCAAAGGTCGCAGAAGCGCTGCAAATTGCTGCGGTTGCTGTGTCTGACCCTGCGCTGGCATCCATGATCGGTAACCCCGATATCGCGGATGAAAAGATTCTCGCATTGCTCACCGAGTTATGCGGCGATCGAGCTAGCAATGAGGTTGGAAATTTCTTCAAGCTGTTGGCTGAGTACGACCGCCTGACAGTCTTGCCGGAAATTGCGAACCTTTTTGATAGTTACCGCGCAGAGGAAGACAGCACAGTTGAAGCTGAAGTCATTTCGGCTACTGAGCTGAGCGATGCGCAGAAGACCGAAATTGCGAGTGGCTTGAAAAAGCGCTTGGGCCGTGAAGTCACTCTTCAGTGTTCAATTGATGAGAGTCTAGTTGGCGGTGCAATAATTCGGGCAGGAGATCTGGTGATAGACGGGTCGATAACGAGCCAGCTAAACAAGCTTGGCCAAGCGTTGTCTCGCTAAAGTCTTATAGAGGATAGGCATATGCAACTTAATGCAGCTGAAATTAGTGAACTGATTAAAAAGCGCATCGACAACTTTGAAGTTGTCACTGAAGCGCGAACTGAAGGTACTGTGGTCAGTCTGACTGATGGTATCGCTCGTATCCACGGTCTGGCCGACGTAATGTCTGGTGAGATGATCGAGTTTCCAGGAAATACCTATGGTATGGCTCTTAACTTGGAGCGTGATTCTGTAGGTGCGGTTGTTCTGGGACCATACCAGCACATTTCTGAAGGTGATAAGGTCAAGTGTACTGGTCGTATCTTGGAAGTTCCTACCGGTGAAGGTTTGCTTGGTCGCGTTGTTGATGCGCTGGGTAATCCAATCGATGGTAAGGGTCCAGTTGAATCTTCAACGAGCTCTCCGATTGAACAGATAGCTCCCGGTGTAATTGAACGCCAATCGGTTGATGAGCCAGTGCAAACTGGTTTGAAATCAATCGATGCCATGGTGCCAGTTGGTCGTGGCCAACGTGAGTTGATCATCGGTGACCGTCAGACAGGTAAAACTGCTGTTGCGGTTGATGCGATCATTAATCAAAAGAATACTGGCGTAAAATGTATCTACGTAGCGGTTGGCCAGAAGGCCTCTTCTATCGCAAGCGTCGTGCGTAAGCTGGAAGAACACGGCGCGCTGTCAAATACTATCATTGTTGCTGCGACTGCTTCTGATTCTGCAGCGCTGCAATTCATCGCGCCGTACGCTGGTTGTGCCATGGGTGAGTATTTCCGTGACCGCGGTGAAGATGCACTGATCGTATATGATGATTTGACCAAGCAAGCTTGGGCTTATCGTCAAGTTTCACTGTTGTTGCGTCGTCCTCCAGGTCGTGAAGCTTATCCGGGTGATGTTTTCTATCTACATTCAAGATTGTTAGAACGTGCTTCACGAGTCAATACTGATTATGTTGAAAAGTTTACCGACGGCAAGGTTAAGGGTAAAACAGGTTCTTTGACTGCTTTCCCAATTATCGAAACTCAGGGTGGTGACGTATCTGCATTCGTTCCAACCAACGTAATCTCGATTACCGATGGTCAGATCTTCTTGGAATCAGATTTGTTTAATGCTGGTATTCGTCCTGCGATCAATGCTGGTTTGTCAGTATCACGTGTTGGTGGTGCTGCTCAGACCAAGATTATCAAGAAACTGGGTGGTGGTGTTCGTCTTGATTTGGCTCAATACCGTGAACTGGCAGCATTTGCCCAGTTTGCTTCTGACCTTGATGAAGCGACTCGTAAGCAGATCGAGCGTGGTCAACGCGTAACAGAGCTGATGAAGCAGAAGCAGTATTCACCAATGTCTATTGCTGAAATGGCGTTTTCATTGTTTGCTGCTAACGAAGGTTTCTTGGATGATGTCGACGTGGACAAGGTTGTTTCTTTTGAATCAACCATGGTTTCTTACGTCAATTCAAACGCTGCGGATCTAGTGAAAACCATTAACGATACAGCTAATTACAATGATGAAATTGCTGGTCAGATGCGTGAAACACTGGCGAAGTTTAAAGCTAACAGCACTTGGTAACAGGAGCCTGAGCTATGGCAGTCGGTAAAGAAATCCGCACTAAGATCAAGAGTATTCAAAATACTCAGAAGATCACGCGGGCCATGGAAATGGTGGCAGCGAGTAAAATGCGTAAGGCACAGGAGCGCATGCAGGCATCGCGTCCTTATGCAGAAAAAATTCGCGCTGTAATTGGCCATCTTTCTCAGGCACATCCAGAATATCGTCATCCTTATCTGCAAGAGAAGGAGTCGGTCAAGCGTGTTGGTCTGATCGTGGTTTCCAGTGATCGTGGTCTTTGTGGTGGTTTGAACACTAACTTGTTCAAGGCCACTGTAAAATCGATCAAACAATGGCGTGAAAAAGGCGTTGAAGTTGACCTATGTCTGATTGGGCAAAAAGGTATCAGTTTCCTTAAGCGTCTCGGTAATGTTAGTGCTTCGGTTGGTCAACTTGGCGATGCGCCTGGGATCGAAGACTTGATCGGTAGTGTAAAGGTCATGCTGGATGCGTTTGATAACGGTGAAATTGATCGTATTGATGTTGTTTACAATAAGTTTGTGAACACCATGACGCAAGACCCATGCATCGATCAGTTGCTGCCGGTTCAAGCAGACGAAGTTGATGATGAGCTGAAGCACCATTGGGATTATCTTTACGAGCCAGAAGCCAAGGATGTCTTGACTGACTTGCTGGTTCGTTATGTTGAATCTCAGGTTTACCAGGGCGTTGTTGAAAACATTGCTTGTGAACAGGCGGCGCGGATGGTTGCCATGAAGGCAGCTTCTGATAATGCAGGCGATCTCATTAATGACTTGCAGTTGGTTTATAACAAGGCCCGTCAGGCTGCGATTACTCAGGAAATTTCTGAGATCGTCAGTGGTGCAGCTGCTGTTTAAGCTTGCGTGTTTAGCGGAATTTTAAAGATAATAGTGCAAAGAGGAACTGAATCATGAGTTCAGGAAATGTTGTTCAAATCATTGGCGCGGTAGTGGACGTAGAGTTCCCTGCTGACGCGATGCCAAATATCTATGATGCCCTGATGGTCGACGAAGTTGGTTTGACCCTGGAAGTTCAGCAGCAGCTGGGTGATGGCGTTGTTCGCACAATCGCCATGGGTACTACCGATGGTGTTAAGCGTGGCATTGCAGTAAATAATAGTGGTGCTCCGATTACAGTCCCAGTGGGTACCAAAACTCTGGGTCGTATCATGGACGTGCTTGGAAACCCAATCGATGAAAAGGGTCCAATTGGTGAAGAAGCCAACTGGGAAATTCATCGTAAGGCACCTACATATGAAGAGTTGTCAGCTTCTAATGAATTGCTGGAAACTGGCATCAAAGTTATCGACTTGGTCTGCCCATTCGCTAAGGGTGGTAAGGTTGGTCTGTTCGGTGGTGCCGGCGTTGGCAAGACCGTTAACATGATGGAATTGATTCGTAATATCGCCATCGAGCATAGCGGTTATTCAGTATTTGCTGGTGTAGGTGAGCGTACTCGTGAAGGTAACGATTTCTATCACGAAATGACTGATTCCAACGTTATCGATAAAGTATCGTTGGTTTACGGTCAGATGAATGAGCCACCGGGAAATCGTCTGCGTGTTGCGTTGACTGGTCTGACTATGGCTGAGTACTTCCGTGACGAAGGTCGTGACGTACTGTTGTTTGTTGACAATATCTATCGTTACACGCTTGCGGGTACTGAGGTATCTGCACTGCTGGGTCGTATGCCGTCTGCGGTAGGTTACCAGCCTACTCTGGCTGAAGAGATGGGGGTTCTGCAAGAACGTATCACTTCAACCAAGACTGGTTCTATCACATCGATCCAAGCGGTATATGTACCTGCGGATGATTTGACCGATCCAGCACCAGCAACTACTTTTGCTCACTTGGATGCGACTGTTGTACTGTCCCGTTCTATCGCTGAGCTGGGTATCTATCCTGCGATTGACCCACTTGACTCATCATCTCGTCAGCTGGATCCATTGGTTATTGGTGAAGAGCACTACAATGTAGCTCGTGCTGTTCAGGGTACATTGCAGCGTTATAAAGAGTTGAAAGACATCATTGCCATTCTTGGTATGGATGAGTTGTCTGAAGAAGACAAGCAGCTGGTACAACGTGCTCGTAAGATTCAGCGTTTCTTGTCTCAGCCATTCTTCGTTGCTGAGGTATTTACCGGTTCGCCTGGTAAGTACGTTTCACTGAAAGACACTATCGTTGCTTTCAAAGGCATCGTTGACGGTGAATACGACCATATTCCAGAACAAGCGTTCTACATGGTTGGTGGCATCGATGAAGTGCTTGAAAAAGCCAAGAAGATGGAAGAGAAGTAATCCCTGATAGGAGGGTATTATGTCTATGACAGTACATGTTGACATCGTTAGTGCTGAGGCCAGTATTTTTTCTGGCACAGCAAAGATGCTGCACGCGTCAGGTGCGATGGGGGATCTTGGTATCCTGCCACGCCACCAACCATTGCTAACTAAGCTTAAGCCGGGTGAGGTTCGCGTTGAACGTCCTGATGGTGAAGATGAGTTTTATTACATCTCAGGTGGAATGCTGGAAGTTCAACCTCATTGCATCACTGTTCTTGCAGATACTGCGGTGCGTGCCAAAGACCTTGATGAAGCTGCAGCGAAACAGGCTAAAGAACGTGCGGAGCAGGCTTTGCGTGACCAGAAAGGTGATGTTGATCTTGCGCAGGTTGAACATGAGTTGGCCGAAGCAATGGCTCAGTTGCAAGCAATCACTAAGTTGCGGTCAAAAACTGGCCGTTAATTTTACGTAATGTCAAAGTGTTAGTATTAAAGGGAAAGGCTTTTTGGTCTTTCCCTTTTTCTTTTTGCAACAAAGCATTTATCGGGTAGGCATATGGGTTTAAGTGTTGTGATTCTCGCGGCTGGACAAGGCACACGTATGCGTTCAGCCGTGCCAAAAGTGCTGCATAAGCTGGCGGACAAGCCATTATTAGAGCATGTAATCTCAAGTGCAAAGAGTTTAGGTGCGGACGATATTCATGTGGTTTATGGGCATGGTGGCGATGAAGTCCCTACTACCCTCTCTCATTGTGATGTTGATTGGATTAAACAGCAGGAGCAGCTAGGTACAGGCCATGCGGTTGCCCAGGCAATTCCTCACATTCCAGTTGGGCGCCAAGTTTTAGTGCTCTATGGTGATGTGCCGCTGACAACAGTAGATACACTCAAAAACCTGATTGAACTGGGTCAGCGGAGTGGTTTCGGTTTGCTAACAATTTCACTTGAGGATTCTAACGGTTACGGCAGAATTGTTCGGGATGAGTCAGCAGTTATTAGAAGAATTGTTGAACATAAGGACGCCACTGAAACAGAGCGCCAGATCAAAGAAGTTAACACCGGTATCCTCGTAGTAGCTAGAGAAAAATTGGCGTTGTGGCTTGAACAGCTGGATAACAATAACTCACAGGGCGAGTACTACCTTACGGATATTATTGCCATGGCAGTTGCAGATGGAATAAAGATCAATTCAGCATCTCCAACAACAGAGCACGAAGTGCTGGGTGTAAATAATAAACGCCAACTAGCTGAATTGGAAAGAGCCTACCAACTTGATGCAGCCAATAAGCTAATGGATGCTGGTGTAGGTTTGCGTGACCCTGCACGTCTGGATATTCGTGGCAACGTCAATTGTGGCAGAGATGTAAGTATAGATATTAATGTAATATTTGAAGGCCAAGTAACGATTGCTGACAATGTAAATGTTGGCCCTAATTGCCTAATTATAAATAGTCGAATAGATTCCGGTGCCAATATCCTAGCCAATACTGTGATAGAAAATGCTGTGATAGGCAGAGGTTGTAATGTTGGTCCATTCGCCAGAATAAGGCCGGAAACAGAGTTGGCTGAATCAAGTCGAATCGGTAATTTTGTTGAAATCAAAAAAGCCAAGATTGGTGTTGGTTCAAAGGTAAATCATCTGAGCTACATAGGTGACTCTATCGTTGGCAAGGATGTGAATATAGGTGCCGGAACAATTACCTGTAATTATGATGGTGCTAATAAGCATTTAACTGAAATTGGTGATGGCGTATTTGTTGGTTCAGATACGCAGTTAGTGGCACCAGTAAAAATAGGCGCCGGAGCAACCATTGGTGCGGGTTCGACTATCACTAAGGAAGTTGATGCTGGATCATTAGCTTTGAGTCGATCTAAACAGGTGTCTAAGAGCGACTGGAAACGGCCGCAGAAAAACAAAGATTAACGAAGGGTACGAATTATGTGTGGGATTATTGGCGCAGCTGCTGAAAGAGATGTAGTACCTATCCTGCTTGAAGGTTTGCGTAGACTCGAATATCGAGGCTATGATTCTGCTGGCCTGGCTTTAATTGATGATTCAAATAATGTTGATCGTATTCGTACTGTAGGTAAGGTTGCTGAATTAGAAAATGCAATCAAGCAGAATCCTGTTGTAGGAAAAACAGGAATCGCGCACACTCGCTGGGCGACTCACGGCAAACCAAGTCAAGCTAATGCTCATCCTCATGTATGTAGGAAAACTGTCGCAGTTGTTCATAACGGCATAATTGAAAATCATGAATTATTGCGTAAGTCGCAATTAGAAAGCGGACACGCATTTACATCGGAAACTGACACAGAAGTAATCGTCCATCAGGTTTATGATTACCAACAACAAGGCAAAGACCTGCTTGAGGCCGTAAGATTAACAGCTAATGATCTGCATGGTGCCTATGCGCTAGGTGTGATTAGCAATAAAGAAAAGCGTAGAATTATTGCTGCAAGACGAGGCAGTCCATTGGTCATTGGCGTTGGTATAGGCGAGCATTTTATTGCGTCTGATGTAGCAGCATTATTGCCAGTGACACAACGATTTATTTTTCTGGAAGATGGTGATATTGCAGATATAAGTCGCGATAGCTTGACTATATATGATGTAAACGGTGAGGTGGTTGATCGACCGCTAAAGATTTCAAAGCTAAGCGCGGATGCCGCAGAGCGCGGTAAGTACCGCCACTACATGCTCAAGGAAATATTTGAACAACCACGTGCGATTGCTGAAACTTTAGAAGGCCGCACCAGTGCTGGCACAGTGCTGGATGCAGCGTTTGGCCATGGTGCAAAGGAAATTTTGGACGGTGTAAAAGGCGTGCACATTATTGCCTGTGGCACTAGTTATCATGCAGGAGCCGTAGCCAAATATTGGCTGGAGTCATTAGCAGGTGTGCCCTGCTCTGTCGAAGTAGCAAGTGAATTTCGTTACCGCAATGCAATCGCTAGACGAAATTCGCTTGTCGTAGCAATTTCACAGTCTGGTGAAACTGCCGACACCTTAGCGGCACTTGAAGAAGCGAAAAAAATTGGTTTCGGGCATTCGTTAACGATCTGCAATGTGCCAGAAAGTTCGATGGTACGAGAAGCAGATTTGTCATTGCTGACACGTGCCGGTCCTGAAATAGGTGTGGCATCAACAAAGGCATTTACTACACAGCTTGTTGCCTTGATGCTATTGGTAATTGCGTTGGGCAAGCGCAATGGCATGGCTGCACAAACTGAGATTAACCTGGTTGAGCAGTTAAAGAGCTTACCAGCTAGAATTGAAAATGTGCTGAAGCTGGATGATGAAATTGAAACGTTGGCGGAATTTTTTGCCAATAAAGATAATGCACTGTTTCTTGGTCGTGGAGCACAGTACCCAGTGGCAATGGAGGGTGCGCTGAAACTAAAAGAGATTTCATATATTCATGCCGAGGCTTATCCAGCTGGAGAATTAAAGCATGGTCCGCTGGCGTTGGTTGATTCTGAAATGCCAGTAATCGCGGTAGCACCAAATAATGAGTTGCTAGAAAAGCTGAAATCCAATCTGCAAGAAGTCCGCGCACGTGGTGGAGAGTTAATTGTCTTTGCTGATGAGCAGGCGGGCATGAAGGTAGAGGATAACGTGCGGGTGATAACCGTTGCACCAACAGATGATGCTATTGCACCGATCATTTATACCATCCCCTTACAGCTACTTTCCTACTATGTGGCTGTGTTAAAAGGTACTGATGTTGATCAGCCACGCAATCTGGCCAAGTCAGTAACGGTTGAGTAATCTGAGGATAGTTGAGAGAAATAGCTGGAAATGGTAAAATATGGCAGCTAATTTGGCTCTACTTGCGCCAAACAGAGAGCGAAGTGAATATCAGTTATCAAGCTAACAGTCTTTTAGAGTTATTTCCTATTCCGGGGCAGCAGCTTCCAGCCTCAGTGTGTGTTTTCATTAACCAGATTTTTGCCGGCACTACAGGGCGCGCTATTCTGGTGAATGGCAATGACAATCATAGAATTTAATCGGTACAAGGGCATGAAAATGGATAAAACCAGAATCTTTTATTGTGAGCCGCAAAAGGCCTTCATGAGTATTGGAAACTGTATGGATCTGCGCAGCAGACCCGTAGGTAAGGCCGCAGCAGGCAGTCAGCCAAAAATGATCGCCTGTGAGCGTTGCACTATGTTCAAGATGGTTGATAAGAACAAGGTTGGTACGGTGAGTGTCACTGATTATCTGGGTGGTGGTCGTCCAGATGGTGTTTATGCTTAGTTAATAATGCTTA